>JAZUKU010000001.1:0-2077 GCA_045643485.1 Treponema sp.
GCTGAAGTTTCTTCCATGTTTTCTGCAACATTGTTTGCAATCTGTAAAGATTCTTCTGAAGTTTTTGAAATGTTTCCAAGAAGAGAACGTGTTGTCAGGAAGAAGCGGTTCAAGTCTACTGTCAAAAGACCAAATTCATCACGTGAACGGACTTTAAGCGGATTGTTGGAATAATCTTTTGCTGCAATTGATGTAGTAAAATTATTTATCTGCCTTACACGGAAGATTGTACCGCGCATCTGGAAAATAACGTTCAATACTGAAATTGCTGATGTTACAATGCCGGAAGGAATTATAAAATGAACAAGCATGTATTGAATTGTAAAATATTCCTGATTCTTCGAAAAAATGGAACTTAATGTTACAAGAAGAGTTCCTGCTGCACTGAATAGCGAAATAAAGCCACTTCTTAACTGAAGAGGCATTGATTTATATTCTTTGTATAAAGGAAGTCTGTGTAGATTTTTTTCGAATTCCTGTAAGAAAAGAATGTAGAACATTACTGAAACAAGGAATGTAATACCAAGACAGCTCATGTATGTTGGCGGAACATCGAGCGGTACATCTAGTAACTTGCATGAAACTGTAGCAAGTGTTGGAACAATAGCTCCGTTTAGTGCACCTGCGACAATAAGTGCAGTTTCAAAATTCTTAACAAGCTTATTCATTTTAACGGCCTGTTCTTCTGAACCGTCAAATGTATAAAGTCTTTTTATAGTACGAACATAAAAAACACAGACAAGCGTAAGGTAAATTACAGCAGGAATACTTGCTGAAGGATGAGCTACAGCCCTCATACTGTCGCTGAATGCAAAACAGTCAAGGTAAGTAAGCCAGCTCCAGCTTATTACAATCGGTGAAAAAATAATGCCGGCAAAATAAAGATGTGTTTTCTTGGAAAATTTTCTGATTAGAGTCGTTGTAAATTCTGATTCCATAAATCCCTCAATCTCTGATTATTTTATTAATTATATTCCTATTTTAAGGAAATGGCAAATATTTTGCAGTTTTTGGAGATTTTTGTGCTTTCATTGCGAATATCTTGAATTCTGCTTAATTAAGTGAGAATTCGTATTTTTTTTTGTTTTGAAAAGGAATATAATATAAATGTGGTTACTATTTACGATTTGGCAAAAATTACAGGTTTCTCGGCTCCAACAGTTTCAAAAGCACTTAACGGAACAGGAAAATTAAGCGAAGAGACGCGCCAGAAGATACTTGAGGCGGCAAAACAGGCAAATTATAACGCAAATATGGCTGCCCGCGCCCTTACCACAAAACGAACGAAGCTTATAGGCATTATTCTTGAAGACGTAACGCAGATGGGTGGATTTGAACATCCGCTTTTTGGTGGCGTACTTAATAAATTCCGCAGTGAAATGGATATTGCCGGTTACGACATAATTTTCCTTTCGAAAGCACTTAACAAGACAATGAGCTACACTGACCACTGCAATTACCGTAACGTAGAAGGCGTTTTGATTATGAATCCGCCTCCTGGTGACGAAGAAATCAAGAATTTTGCAGATTCCGGAATACCTTGCGTAAGTACAAACGAAATTATTAAAGGCGTATGCTCAATTGTTACTGAAAATACAGAAGCCGGCA
This sequence comes from Treponema sp., assembly GCA_045643485.1. GTDB lineage: Bacteria > Spirochaetota > Spirochaetia > Treponematales > Treponemataceae > Treponema_D. Next base: position 1,609 of record JAZUKU010000001.1, read on the forward strand.
AACAGGCTTGTTCTGAATTCATAAAGGCAGGTCATAAGCGCATAGGCTTTATTGGTCCTGAATTTACAGAAGCTTCTCCAGCGAGTCTTGAACGCCATAACGGATATAAACTTGCCCTTGAGGAAGCCGGCATTGAATACGACAAATCCCTTGTAGAAATATGCGATTACTGGGATAGCGAAAGCGGCTATAAGGCTGCAAAAAAGCTTATTGAACGATGCCCTGATGTTACCGCAGTTTTTGCTGCAAACGATACAGTTGCTTTTGGAATCATGCGTGCTGCATACGAGCTTGGTAAGAAAATGCCTCAGGACCTTTCGCTCATAGGCTTTGATGATGACCGCATGTCACGCTTTGCAAACCCGGCGCTTTCTACTTTCAAGCAGGACAGGGAACGCATAGCAGAACTTGCTGCTGAATGTCTTTTGCAGAGCATTGCCGGTATTCCAAAACCTGAAGTTGTCCGCGT
>JAZUKU010000002.1:0-17965 GCA_045643485.1 Treponema sp.
AGAAATAATGCTCATGCTCGGTATTGATGAAGCTACAACTGTAGGTGCTAAAGCTGTTGCAGAATTCGGTAACTTCGCAAAAGCCGATGAAGAATTTGATAAGCTTGTCAACAACTGGCACGCAAAGCTTGGTTCTTTCAAGGCAATTACTCCAGACGAAGACATCAACCATACTGTTAACGTATGGGGCTTATACAACTGTCTCATTACATTTGCATGGAGCCGTGCAGCTTCATTAGTTTACAACGGAGAACGCGACGGTCTTGGTTACCGCGATTCAGTTCAGGATATTCTTGGCGTTTCAGCTGCAATTCCGGAAGAAGCAGAAGCACGTCTTGTACGTCTTTTAAGCGGTCAGTGTGCAAACGGCGGTGCCATTCCGGTAATCAACAAGGACTTTGTTGCAGGAAAGGCAAAAGCTCCTAAGCCTGAAGAATTCCGTTCTGACGACTGCCAGTGGTTCTTCAATGCTGTTCCTTGTTTTGTTGCAGAAACAGGCAAATTCGATTTCTATAACAAAGTAGTTCCATACGCAGACAAAGGTGAAGCTACTGTTTACGGTCACTTAAAGCAGGCTCTTTTATTCAATCTCGAAAGAATGGGAAAAGATGGTCTTCCATGTGGCCTTCTTGCTGACTGGAACGACTGTCTCAAGCTCGGCTACCACGGTGAATCTTTATTCGTAGCATTCCAGCTGCGTCTTGGCCTTACAACTTATGCTGACATTTCAAACCGTCTTGGAAAAGCAAAGGAAGCTAAATGGGCTCTTAAGGAAAGGGACAAGCTCGATGCAAACATCCAGAAGAAGTGCTGGGACGGTCAGTGGTTCATCTGGGCTGTCGGTGAAGACGGTACTGTTTACGGTACACACTCAATCGAAGAAGGACAGATTTACTTCAATACACAGGTATGGGCTGTAATGTCATCTGCAGCAACTCCTGACCAGATGAAGCTCTGTATGGAAAGCGTAAAGGAAAAGCTTGCTACTCCATACGGTCTTATGCTTTGTGCACCGCCTTTCGTAAAGACAAGAAGCGATATCATGTCTTCTGTAGTATTCCTTCCTGGCATCAAGGAAAATGCCGGTATCTTCAACCATACACAGGGCTGGGGTGTAATTGCCGAAACAATGCTCGGTAACGGTGACAGGGCTTACGAATACTGCAAGGCTGCCCTTCCTGCTGCATACAACGACAAGGCAGAAATCCGTCAGAGCGAACCGTATGTTGTCGGACAGACTACTTATTCTACATTCTCAAAGCGTCCTGGAAACACAAGAACTTCATGGTTAAGCGGTGCCGGTACATGGTCATATTATTCAATAACACAGTACATGCTTGGAATACGTCCGCAGTATGACGGTCTTTTGATCGATCCGTGCATCAAGAGTGACTGGGACGGCTTTAAGGTAGAACGCCGCTTCAGAGGCAACATGCTCAACATCGAAGTAAAGAATCCTGCACATATCTGCAAGGGTATTGAGTATATCGAAGTTGACGGAAAGCGCATTGACTCATGCGTAATTCCTGCTGACCTTCTTAAAGATGGAACTTCTATTGTTGCAGTAATGGGTAACAACAAGCTCGAAGTTCCTTGCGAAAGAATTTAGTCAGTTAATATTCATATAACTTTTCACATTAACTGCAGCGGTTACGAAACATACAGTCAACCGCTGCAGTTTTTTTATTTATTTTCACTAAGCATCATATTCCTTCAAAAAAAATACCTTAAAAAAAACGCTAAAGATTAAATAAATTTGTGCCGATAATTGAATTGGAAAAGCATACCCTGAAGGAGGCACTATGTTTGACAGTTCAAAATACAAAAAGATAGCAAAACAGCAGCTCAAGGGAAGATGGGGTCTTCCTGTTATTGCATATATTATTCTTGTTGCTTTTAACCTGATCCTTAACCGCAGCGGTACAAAATCATATTCAGCATGGTTTACGAACTTTGTTCAAAGCATAATTTCCGGCACTACATCTGCTTTCATGCAGTCAACTTCGGCTCCTGCAGTGTCAGCAAAAAGTACATTCCTTTTTGTCTGCATTCAGTTTTTCATTATTTCAATTGTTTCCTTTGCATTCAATTATGTTTTCATTGCTTATTCTCATACTGTAGAAAAACAGTCATTCAGGACTTACATCAAGGGATATTCTTTCTGGCTTCAGGCATTTCTCGGCAGCCTCTGGAATTATATATGGGTTTTCTTATGGTCTCTCCTTCTTGTCATACCTGGAATCATTAAGGGAATCTCTTATTCAATGATGTTCAACATTCTTGCCGAATATCCTGACATTGGAGTACGCAAGGCAATGAATTTAAGCAAGGAAATGACTAAAGGACAGAAAGGCAATCTTTTTGTCATGGGGCTTACATTCATCGGATGGATTCTGCTTACGGCAATTACTCTTGGTATTGCAGGATTATATGCAATGCCTTACATGCAGATGAGTTTTGTTAACGCATATCACGATATAAAACAGAATGCAATCGAAAGAGGCGTTCTTAAACAGGAAGATTTCATTTCATCAGAAGAGGAATAAAAATATGGCATCAAAGAAAAACAAAGGTCTTGTAGTATTTATTATTATTGCCGTACTCACACTTGGATACGGTGTTCTTGAATTATTACAGCCGCAGCTTTTTGAAACAGGCGGTCAGGTTACTATCAATTCCCTGCATGGTTCACAGGGTAACTTTTCTTTTAAGTCACCAGGCAAACCATATATTGCAAGGCTTGATATAAAAGGTACCATTCAGAGTGCAAACGTGAATTACAACCAGGCATGGCTTTTAAAGACAATCAAATGTCTTACGGAAGACAAGGCAAACAAAGGCCTCATTATTTTCATTGATTCACCAGGCGGAACTGTATACGAAGCTGATGAAGCATATCTTGCCCTCCTCGACTACAAGAAAAGCGGAAAGCCAGTATACGCATACTTTGGCTCAATGGCTGCAAGCGGCGGTTACTACATCGGTTGTGCAGCAGACAGAATCTATGCAAACAGAAATACAATTACAGGAAGCATTGGCGTAGTTTCAGGCTCATCAATTGATGCTACAGCCCTTCTTGATTACATTGGCATAAAGGCAACGACAATCCACGCCGGTAAAAACAAGAACATGGGTAACTACAACGAACCTCTTACTGCTGAACAGGAAAAAGTTCTTCAGGATATGGCAGATGAATGTTACGAACAGTTCACAGGCATTGTTTCGGAAAGCCGCCACATGTCAAAAAGCTCTGTTTACAAACTTGCAGACGGACGCATTTACACGGCAAATCAGGCTCTTAAGAACGGACTTATTGATAAAGTTTCGACACTTGATGAATGCTACAATGATTTAGTTCAGAATAAACTTGCAAACGTAAACTACCCTGTTACAACATACAGTTATGTTAAGGAAAAGTCATTTGCTGATTATTTCATAAAGGCAATTAAAAACTATTCAAACGAAGCTGCATCAGAAAACACAGCCCCGTTCTACTATCTGGCAAAATAAAAAACTGATTTTACTTAAGCCATTAATTTCTGCAATTCTTCGGCAAGGTCCGGGAAATTAATTGGCTTAGGGAAAAATCTTGAAGCACCAAGTTCAATACATTTCCTGTCTATATTTTCTTCCTTAAGTGCAGAAATAATAATTATAGAAGGCTTTCCAAAAGATTCACTTTCCTTAATTCTTTTAAGCAAGTCAAATCCGTCTACTCCAGGAAGGTCCAGGTCAAGAATTACATATTCAGGTTTCTTTTCTGTCATCTGGCTGCCGGCATCAAAACCGTCAAATGCCTGGAAGACATTAAGTGTTTCAAATTTCTTTCCAATGAATTTTGCGATTACAGTATTAAGGCTTTCATCATCATCAACAATAAGGATATTTTTCTGAACTGTTTCATCTTTCTTTGTACAGTTTGCAAGAAGCTCTTCCGGTATTCTCATGCTTCTTGACTTCATGAATTCAGCAAGATCATCTGGATATACGCGGAACTGTCCGCCAGGTGTTTTAAATGCCTTGAGATAATTGCTTCTGATCCAGTTTATTGCAGTCTGATTTACTACGCCACAAATATTAGCAACTTCCAGAGCTGAATATACTACAGGTTTGTTACTTTTCTTTGCCATCTATCTACTCTCGATTTTTGTATTCAATAAGTAATTATAACACAAAATATCTAAAAACTCCATAAAATCCATTTTTTTTTATAAATTTATTTATCACAGTTTTCCTGTAAAACAAGCTTGATTTCTGAATATGTAAAGCCGTTTCTTTCAAGTGAAAGAGCAATTTTTTCAGGTTTTGTCTTAATCCGTAAAAGATGCTGATATGCCCTTCGGCAAAGCTCAATTTCGTCGTGGTTTTCAAAAAACTCATCAAGTGCAGCCTTTACTGCATGCCTGTCTACTCCGCGTGAAGAAAGCTCTGCATTAAGCTTGATACGGCCTTCTGCATGATCGATTGAGCGGTTCCTGAGCCAGGCACCCGCAAAACGTGTGTCATCAAGGTATTTTATGCTTTCAAGATAATCAAGTGCTTCCGAAATTACGTTTTTATCAATTCCTTTTGCCAGAAGCTTTTTTGTAAGCCCTGCCCTGCACTGCTCTGCACGGGCAAGATACGTCATTGCCATCTTTTCTGCAGAAAATATCAGTGCTGCGTTAAAAATGTCTTCTGATTCTTCTTCATTAAATGAAATGCATTCAGGAACGGAATCTTCTTCGAAAGGCTTTTGTTCAAAGGGTGACAGTTTTTCTGCCGGTACAATTTTTAAATATGCTGTACGCAAAAAAAATGCAGACCCTGCATCCGGTGTACATTCTAATACACCTGGCAAAGTCTGCTTTATTCCACAAATTGTCATGCGGAGTAAGTAAATACTAACGCTTAGAGAACTGGAATCTTCTACGAGCACCACGCTGACCGTACTTCTTACGTTCAACCATGCGTGAATCACGTGTAAGATATCCGTTAGCTTTAAGTGCTGTATGACAGTCTGGGTCAACCTGTGTAAGTGCACGAGCTAAACCGTGGAGACAAGCTGCAGCCTGTCCGTTAAGACCACCACCAGTTACGTTAATAAGAATATCAAACTTGTTTTCATTTGATGTTACGAGGAGAGGCTGGTGAAGAACACGAAGCTGTTCTTCTGAAGCAAAGTAATCCTTTGCATCCTTTCCGTTAACTACAATCTTTCCTGAGCCGTCGCGTAAAAATACACGAGCAGTTGCAGTCTTTCTTCTACCTGTTCCAATAGCAATATTTTTTACCACGATAGACTCCTATTACAGTTCAATTGGCTGCGGATTCTGTGCAGCGTGAGGATGATCTGAACCAGCGTAAATCTTTACGTTATCCATCATTTTGCGTCCAAGACGACCGTTTGGAAGCATACCTGCGATTGTGCGGGCAAGAGGATCTGTCGGGTGCTTAGCAAGCAATTCATTGAATGAATATGAGCGGAGACCACGAACGTAACCTGTGTAGTGACGGTACATCATATCGTCAGCCTTGTTTCCAGTTACCTGAATCTTGTCTGCATTGATAATTACTACATAATCACCCATAAGCTGATTAGGAGTGTATGTAGCCTTGTTCTTACCGCGTACGATTGAAGCGGCTGCTGCTGCTACACGACCGAGTGTCTTTCCTGAAGCATCAATAAGATACCAGTTGTGTTTAGCATCCTGTTCTCTAACAAAAATAGTTTTCATGTATATACCTTTAAATAAAAAGCGTTACGTCCGGCAAGTTTGCATCATTTTGCCTTACGTCATATACGGGGTACGATAATATATCATAAATTTGATTTTTTAGTCAACGACAGGCAATGAATTTAACGGGAATTTCTCATAAATTCAATTACAATTGACCATATTCCATTTCTGTGAGATATTTAAACATATACTAATTTTTATCACTTTGGGAGTCAATCATGGTAGCACTTATCGTTGGTATTCTTTTGATTTTATTCTGTGTATTTGCATGTATTCCGGCAGAAGCATTCGGCTTTGGTTTAACATGGGGTCCGGAAGTAATCAGTTTCCTTAAGGGATGCGCACCTGTTCTTGCAGCATTCATTGGCCTTATGGCTGTATTTATTGGAATTGCAGACATCAAGGACAAGAATGAAGCTAAAAAAGAAGAAAAGGCAGCAAAAGCAGCAGAAGAAGCTGAAAAAAAATCTGAATAGACTTTGAATTAACGGTAATAAATGAAGAAGATATTAATCTGTTTTCTTTTCACTACCCTGCTCATTTCATATGCATTCTCAAACGGAAACAGGGATAAAGTTGATTACACGAATCCAGTTTCCGTTCAGGATGAAATACTTGATCTTGCCGAAAGGAATTTTCCTGCCAACAGGGATAAGATTTCTGTGCTTGCAAGCCATCTTTCAACAAATGAAAGGGAAATTGTTTACTCACTTATGGAAATTGATCCTTCCGGATGCGGTTCAGAAAATTTCTTTCTTGGATGGGGAGAAGGTTCATTCAGTATAGGTGATACTACAGGCGGTTCTTTAATGTGGTTTGCAGATACACTTTGTCTTGCAGCCGTTCTTACACCAGCAGTTCCTCTTGCCATAGACAGCATTCAGGCAAGGTCGCTTACCATTACTGACGAATGGAAGAGTAACTGGATGTATCCGTTTGCAGTTTCCGGTCTTTCGATAGGACTTATTTCAAGGCTTATTTCTATTTCACTTCCTTCTGTATTTGCAAAGAAGCGTAACCTTGAGTTCAGGGAAGCTCTTGGACTTGAAGAAAATGTTACAATGCTCATTGTTCCGCAGATTGATCCGGTAAATTTAAGTACAGGCTTTAAGGTCTGTCTTTCATTCTGATTATATTTCCTTACAATAAAAAAGGCCTCCCTGTTAACGGAAGGCCTTTTGTTTTTTTACCGCATCTTACCTGCAGCAGATGAGGTTCATCTGTATTCTTTTACTCAGATGCCTTAAGTTCGTCAAAGTTCTTGCAGAATTTTTCTGCATAATACTTTGTAAGATAGAACGGATATGGTGAAACAGTTGACTTACAGAGGAACTTGCCTTCTGAATCATCAGGAATTGAGTAGAAGTTGATGCCGATTTCTTTTGTACCGGTGCCGATTGTAAATGAACCGTAGAAGTTTTCATTTCTAAGAGGTTCATCATCTGCAGCCCATGAGCTTGCTTTTACAGAATTAACTGTATCTACCCATTTTGATACTTTTTCTGTATCGCATTTAACTTCACTTCCAAGAGAGCTTTCTGCAAGTTCCCATACAGGTGTCTGTGCAACAGAATTGTCAGAAGATAAATCTGCTGAAGAAAGGTTCTTTCTTAATACATAGCTTCCTGCTGGTGCATTAACGGAAATTGTCATGATTTCAGCAGAAGAAAGTGTAAATACATCCTTGCTGCGGACTGAATCAATTGGAGTTCCGTAAATAGAATGAAATGCACCTTCTGCAAGATATACAGTATCTTTTCCGTCTACCTGTATGTAGCACTGACCGCCGGCTGTTGTATCCTTACCGACTACGATAGTCCTCAATGCCTTTCCGTCCTTGAATGCAGTTACTGTATATTTGTCATTGTCACCAAGTCCGTATTTTTCTGCAGCATTGCCCGGATTGTTTGTAATAACACCAAGAAGCTTTATGTTCTTGAATGTTTCTGTCATTTTTTCAGCTGTACTCTTGTCTGCAGGATACTTCTTTTCTCCGGCATACCATGAAGAATTTTCAAGGAACACCCTGAAGCTGTTTGCAGGAGATGCCGGAGAATTTCCTTTTACAATAAGGACAGAATCAGGTGTTTCTGCAATGGAAATTGTTTTTACTTTATTCTTTCCGGTAAGTGCAAGCTGAAGTATATATACAACAAGAAGGATTGCAATAAGTGCAAGCAGTACAATTTTCCTGGTTATAGTTTTATTCATTTTGTTTCCTCCACCTTAATCCTTTTTTGACATTTCGCGTGAATCATCAGGATCGTATTGCATACGGATAGCCTTGCGATGATTGTGACGTGCAAGAATAACAATAAGAAGGATAATAAGTACTATGATTGCAAGACCAAATTCGTTGAAGTATTTGAATACTACAGTCTTTGTTCCCGAAGAAACTTCAAGAGTATTCATTCCAAGATCCTTTGAACGCATTGTACAAAGATCTTCATTACCGTTCATGTAATCAACGATGTTACGGATGAACATTGCAATCGGTTCGTTTGAATTCTTTGCAATAAGCTGAGGACTTGTTACAAGAGATGTTGAACATGCAAAAATCTTTCCAGGCTGTGTACTCTTTGTTACATGTGAATTAAGTGTAAACTCATCATTCTTCTTTTCTGCATTTTCAGCTGACTCATCTTCTTCCGGAACAGGAGCTTCCTTAAATGCGCTTGAGAATTTGCCTTCAAGAAGAACAGCAAGTGTTTCTGACTTTTCAGTAGACTTGTCTGCAGGAGGTGTCATGTATCCAGGATAAAGAATCATGTCAGAATCCTGAGTCCATGATTTTGGAGAAGATTTAATGAGTGTAGTAACATTTACGTTTTCATCTGCTTCTGCAGTAGAAGCATCAATTGAACCAGCCTGCAGGAAGATAATGTTGTTAAGGTTATATGTTACAGGATGCTTTGCATTGATGCTCTTTCCCTGAAGAACAGGTGCATAGTAGAAGTCAAGAATACCCTGTCCCTTCTGTGAACGTCTGAAGCAGTTTTCATCAAATACATAATTTGTACCGAATTCAACACCATATTTAGAGAAGAGCTTTTCAAGACCTGTACGGATTGGATTGTACTGAGGAATGTTGTAGTAAGCATTCTGATTCTGTACTTCCTCAAAAGGATCCATGAAGAACATTACGTTTCCGCCCTTCAGTATGTACTGGTCAAGCTTATACAATTCTGTTTCCGTAAATGCTGATCTTGGACCGTTTACAACAATACTCTGCATATCCTGAGGTATTTCGTCTGTAGTAAGATCAAGTACCTGAAGTGTATACATGTCTTCGAGCATTGACTGGAAGTTAACCGCACCTTTTTCTTCATCAACAAGATCCGGTTCTCCGTGTCCTGCTACATAACCGATTGAACTTGTGTGTGCAACAAGACTCTTTAAACTTGCATCGATGTTGTCTTCAAGTTCTTCAAGACCTGTAATTCCGTTTGTAAAGATCATGTTTACCATCTTGAGCGGAATTACACGGAAGCTTTCTTCGTATTCAAGAACAAGACCAAGTGCACCGTAACTCATAGAGCCGTCTGCATTCCTCCAGTTGATTGCCTGAATACCGTATTTTTCGCAAAGGCCAGCTACATCAGAAGAAGAAGGACTTACTGTCTGATAGTCGATGCGGCCAAAGTTCTTTTTGTTAACAGCGTCATAAGCCTTACGAACAGCACCGTCAACCTGGTCAATTCCCTGAATGTTGAATTTGCTGAGAGGTTCTGATTTGTAAAGTGTAAGCTGAACGTTTCCATTCAAACCTGTAAATACGTTTGCACTTGAAACGATTTTGCTGATTGTAGTAGTAAGCTGATATTCAAAGCCTTTTGTAGAAGTAATGCCGTCGATTTTTTCAAGCTGGTCTGCGTAAGTAATTACAAGGCCCATGAATACGTTTTTAAAACCAACGTCGTTATTCTTTACTTCCTGAATCTGGAACTGCTGAAGTCCGTACTTCTGTGCAGTATTGATGTTTTCAGGCTTTTCCATATTGAAGAATTCGTAACTGAAGTTGCCGTTTGCAGCGTTATCGTATTCAACAAGAATATCGCGTACATACTGGTCAACATTGTTGAGCTGTGCAGGAAGATTTGGACTGAAGAAAACCTTTATGCTTAAAGGCTGTTCTATTGTCTTTACTACTTCCTTACTTGCGTCAGAAAGTGAATATGCCTTTGTCTTTGTAAGGTCAATTCTGGCAAATGCCCTGACGCCAACAAGATTTACAAGCACAATAAGAATTACAAAAAGCACAAAATCACTTGAAGGAGATTTTATCCAGGAAATGAATTTGCTCCATGAGCTTTTCTTACCGCCGCTTTTATATGACTGATGTTTTTTTGTTTCCATAGTTAATTCATCGTTTTCCATAATCAGCCCCTTCTTGCGTTCTGCACATTTCTTACTGTAAGTGCAAAGAAAAGTGCAACTAATGAAATGAAATAAAGTACATCGCGAGTATCAATGATGCCTCTTGCAACTGAATCAAAGTGACTTGTTGCAGAGAAGAATGATACGAACGGAACAAGTGCAGTAGGAATTACCTGTATGAACATTCCCATAAGGCTTAATACGACACATATTGCCATTGAAACAAAGAATGCAAGAATCTGATTCTTTGATGCAGATGATGCAAATACACCGATTGCAGTAAATGCTGCGATAAGGAATATTGCACCAATGTATCCGCCTAAGAGAGGTCCAATGTCAGGGTTACCGAATATTTCGCATGTAACTGCAAAAGACAATGTAGGAACAAGAAGTGCTGCTCCGGAAATGAATGAAGCAACATATTTTCCAGTTACTACATCAACAGGTGTTACAGGAAGTGTAATAAGTGTTTCAAAAGAACCGCTTCTTTTTTCTTCACTGAATACGCGCATTGTCAAAGCAGGAATTACAAAGCTGAATGTAAGCGGTAAAAGAGAGAAGAAGTTGCGCAATTCTGCCCTTTCTACAAGGAAGAATATTGAGAAGAAATAGATTCCCGTAAATGCAAGGAATACTGCACAGATGATGTATGCAATAGGGCTTGTAAAATAAGCTTTAAGTTCGCGCTTTAAGATTACTGCCCACAATGCCTTCTGCTTTGGAGATTTTTTTGCTGAATCGCTCATTATTCATTACCTCCTGTTGTTAAGATTCTGAATACGTCTTCGAGGCTGTTTCTCTGAACTTCCATTTCGTAAAGATTGAAATTCTTTTTAACAAGTGCTTTTGCAAGAGCAGGACGTATTTCCCCGTCTCCGTCAATGCCTATTGTTACTGAATAAAGATTATCTTCTCCGGCAATTGTTTCTTCCGGCTTTTCAATCATACAGCTTGCTACACCGTCAACTTTTTCACATACAGCTTTAAGTGCATCCGGATCTTCTGCACCAACAAGTACTTTTAATGTTGATGTATTGCCGAATTTTTCCCTTAATGCTTCTGTAGGACTGTCTGCTGCTTTCTTTCCTTTTGAAATGATGATTACCCTGTTGCAGAGCATTTCAACTTCGCTCAGGATATGTGTTGAAATAATTACAGTTCTTGTCTTACCTATTTCCTTGATAAGGTCACGAACGTCGCTTACCTGGTTAGGGTCAAGACCGCTTGTAGGTTCATCAAGAATAAGGATTTCCGGATCACCCATAAGTGCATGGGCAAGACCGACACGCTGCTTGTTACCGCGGCTCAAATCGCTTATGTTCTTGTGCATTACTTCGTTAAGTCCGCATGTCTTTGCAAGATACGGCAGCTTTACCTTTGGATCTTCGCCAAGCATTTCTGCTACGTATTTAAGGTAGTCTGCTACAATCATGTCGCTGTACAAAGGTGCGGCTTCAGGCATGTAACCGATTTTGCGTTTTGTTTCAACACTGTGAGTCTGTGTATCAAGACCGTCAATTTTGATTGTACCGCCGGAAGGTTCAAGGTATCCGGTGATCATACGCATTGTTGTTGTCTTTCCGGCACCGTTTGGACCAAGCAAGCCGACGATTTCGCCTGTCTGAATCGAAAAGCTGATGTCGTCAACTGCACGGAATGTCCCAAACTGTCGGGAAACGTGCTCAACTTCAATCATTTTTTATATCTCCTCGTATGTTTAATAACGATGTTCTGTTACTTTTTAACATAATATTTCAATTATAGACTAACATTCAGGCGGTTTCAAGGTTTCAGGCCGTAATCACTTATAACAGAAGATTATAACAATTGAGGCATAGGAGATTTTACTTAATTTTCCACAGAAGCGTGAAAAGGAAATAAGAGCGGATTATACTGTTAGCTGGTGACCGAAAATACTGATTTTGTCAAGAAAAAAATTATTTTAAATTTTTTGGAAAAGTATTGACTATTTGGTAAAATAATGGGACTTTACACTTAAAATAACACATTTTAAAGGAGTTGTACGTCAGTGAACGGAAGTACAGTTTCTATTGATCATGTGTCAAAGCATTTTGGTTCATTCCATGCGCTAGATGACATTAATTTTACTATTAAACAGGGTGAATTCTTTTCACTTCTTGGACCTTCTGGCTGCGGCAAGACAACATTGCTCAGAATCATAGCAGGATTTGAATTTCCTGACGAAGGTGTCGTTCTTTTTGATGACAAGAACGTAATTCCTCTTCCTCCTAACAAGAGACAGAGCAATACTATTTTCCAGAATTACGCACTCTTCCCTCATCTTACTGTTTATGAAAATGTTGCATTCCCGTTAAGACTCAAGAAGATTGATAAAGCAGAAATAGATAAAAAGGTACGCGAATACCTTCATCTTGTTCAGCTTGACCAGCACATTGACAAAAAGCCTAACCAGCTTTCAGGCGGACAGAGGCAGCGTGTTGCAATTGCCAGAGCCCTGATCAATGAACCAAAGGTACTTCTTCTTGATGAACCTCTTTCTGCTCTTGATGCTAAGCTTCGTGCAAACCTCCTTATCGACCTTGATAACCTTCACGACAAAATCGGTATTACATTCATTTACGTAACACACGACCAGAGTGAAGCTCTTGCCGTAAGCGACAGGATTGCCGTAATGAACAGCGGAAAGGTACTTCAGGTTGGAACACCGTATGAAATCTATGAACAGCCGGCTACTCAGTTTGTAGCACAGTTCATTGGTGACACAAATATTTTTGAAAGCACAGTAGTTAAATGCGAAGAACATAAGACTGCAGGTCAGGATCCTGACTTTATGGTAACACTCAATACTCCGGCTTTAGGAATGCAGGCTCAGCTTAAGGGCGACACACAGGCAACTAAAGAAGAAGACAAGAACATTCTTGTTACCGACTACGAGCATACAGACGAAGGACAGAAAGTTGCATTTACAATCCGTCCTGAAAAAATCCGCATTACTCTCGAAGAACCTGATGTTCACGGAAGAAAGGACATCAATGTATTCAAGGGCATTGTAGAAGAACCTGTATACACTGGCTTCCAGTCAAAGTTCTATGTTCGTCTTGAAAACGGAACAATCGTTAAAGTATTCAAGCAGCATACAAATTATCTGGATGACGGTCCGGAAATTGCATGGAAGGATACCGTTTACATTTCATGGTCTGCAAACGACGGTTATATCGTAGAAGACATCAATAAATAAGGAATTACTGTTTTGGATAAAAAAGAATCTAAACCAAAGCAAAGCCCTCAGCTCAAGCTTGCAGCTAAGGCTAATGAAGCTAAATATATAAAAGCCAACCCGGGTCCGTTCTACTCATGGCCAATGGGTATATGGTTTACAATTTTCTTTACGGTACCTATCATCATAATCGTATGCTATTCATTCATGAAGCGTGACGTTTACGGTGGTGTAATCAAGGAATTTACACTTAAGGCTTACAAGCAGATGCTTTCACCTGCTTACGGTCTCATATTCCTTAGAACTTTATGGATTACCGTAATTTCTACATTCATTTCAATTCTTATTGCACTTCCATGCGGTTATGCAATGGCAAGAAGCAAGCACCAGACTGTTCTTCTTATACTCGTTGTAATTCCGTTCCTTACAAACAGCCTTATCCGTATTTTTGCGTGGATTACAATTCTTGGAGAAAACGGTCTCCTTAACAAGATATTTGCTTTCTTCCATAATTTGTTTACCGGCTTCAGCAATACTTATGTCGCAAAGAAATTCATGTTTACGCAGGGAGCAGTAATTCTTGTAAGCATTTACATGTATCTGCCTTACGCAATACTGCCAATCTTTACTGCTGTAGACAGATTTGACTTCAGCCTTCTTGAAGCTTCCCGTGACCTTGGCGCAACAAAGCCTCAGTCAATGGTAAAGATTCTTCTTCCTGGCATTAAGAGCGGCATCATAAGCGCATTGATTTTTACATTCATACCGATTTTCGGAAGCTATACAGTACCACAGCTTGTCGGCGGAAAAGACAGCTACATGCTTGGAAACATTATTGTTGACCAGGTACAGAAAGTTCGTAACTGGCCGCTTGCATCTGCATTCAGTATGGTCATTACAATTGTTTCAATGGTTGCAATTTTATGGATGCTTTCTTCAAACAAGAAAGAAGCAAACCTTAACAAAGTTGCAAACAAGGAAGATTCCGGTGTTGACGCAAACACTCCCCTTCTTGCAAAAGACCTTGGTAATCAGACGGGAGGCAAAAAATGAAGCTTAACCCATTCAAACTTTTTGTAAAGAAAGGAAAGCCTTCCGAACCGACAAGACACGCAAAACGCAACTGGAAGAAAAAGAATCCGCAGCACAGTTTTTCAAAGACTGTACTTGCACTTTCACTTGCATTCCTTTTCATTCCGCTGTTTGTAATTATTTTCTATTCATTCAATGAATCAAAGGATTCTACATTCACGGGATTTTCTTTTGTATGGTACGAAAAGCTTTTCCTTGCTTCAGATGACCTTTGGACTTCTTTGTTCAACAGCCTTCTTGTTGCAGTAACTTCTGCCCTTGTTGCTACAATTCTTGGAACACTCGCTTCAATCGGCAACACATGGTACAAGTTCTTTGGAAAGGGATACATTCAGACTTTAAGCTTTCTGCCTATGGTTTTACCTGAAGTAATCATGGGTGTTTCACTGCTTATTTTCTTCAGCGGCATTAAGCTTTCTCTTGGTCTGTTTACTATTTTCATTGCACATACAACATTCTGTCTGCCTTTCGTTTACCTTATGGTAAGTGCACGCATTGATGAATTTGACTATTCAATCATCGAAGCAAGCCATGACCTTGGTGCAAATGAAGTACAGACTTTATTCCGCGTAATTATTCCAGCAATAATGCCTGGTATCTTAGCAGGCTTTATGATGAGCATTACAATGTCTCTTGAAGATTACGTAATTACTTCTCTTGTAAGCGGTCCGGGAAGCACTACACTTCCTCTTTATGTATATTCAATGATTCGTTTTGGTGTAAGTCCTGTCATCAATTCGCTTTCATTCATTCTTATTTTAGTTATTTGTATCGGTGCAATAATCTTACGCAAGAGCCTTAAATCTTTTGCAGCTGCACGTTAGTCTTAATTTTTTTCGGAGGATACTTTGATGAAAAAAAGTATCAGAAACTTTGCCAGAGCAGTAACTTTGCTGGCAGTTTTATTTGGCTTTGCTTCTTGTGCAAAAAAGAATGCAAATGTGCTCTATCTTTACAACTGGACATACTACACTCCAGATGAAGTTTTAAGGGATTTCGAAAAAGAATTTAACTGTACTGTAAAAGTAGACAGTTATGCTTCAAATGAAGAAATGTATTCAAAACTTCGTGCCGGTGCCAAAGGTTATGACATTGTTGTTCCTTCACAGGATTATTCAAGCATTATGATTAACCAGGGAATGCTCCGTGAACTTGACCAGTCAAAGATGACCAACAAGGGTAACATTAATCCTCTTGTTTTCAAGATGGCTACTTATGACCCGGAAATGAAATACTGTGCACCATATTATCTTGGAGCAGCAGGTATCGCAGTTAACAAGACAAAAGTTCCTGCAGGTTCTTATGAAAAGACATGGAACATCTTTGCAGACAAAAAGTTTGCCGGTCACGCAACAATGATGGACGATATGCGTGAAGTTATCGGTGATGCCCTCAACTATCTTGGCTACAACCTTAACTCTGTTAAAGACAGTGAACTTGATGACGCAACAAGTTTAATCGTAAACAACTGGAAGCCAAATCTTGTTAAGTTCGATGCAGAAGGCTTTGGCAAGTCATTTGCTTCAGGTGACTTCTGGCTCTGTCAGGGTTATGCAGAAGTAATTTACGGTGAAGTTCCGGAAGAAAAATGGGATGAAACAATCGACTTCTTCATTCCTGAAAACGGCGGTCCTTCTTACCTTGACAGCATGTGTATCTTAAAGGATGCTCCACACTACGAACTTGCAAACGAATTCATCAATTACATTCACCGTCCTGAAGTTTATGCAAAATTCCTTGATGCATTCAACTTCCCTTGCTTTGTAATTCCTGCAGCAGAACAGTATATGACAGCAAAACCAATGTACAAGGCTGAACAGATGAACAACTGTACTCTTAAAGTTGACATTGGCGAAGATCTTGATAAATACAACGAACGCTGGCAGCAGATCCGCTTTACAGATTAATTTACGATTACTTAAAGAGTAAGTTAAGCAATCGGCTTTAAAATCCTCTTGTTGACAAGAGGATTTTTTTTTGTCTTCGTATACATTCTTAGATTTTTTGCTGACAATTTAATTCTTGTTAATATAGTTTCAGTATGGTATACTGAATTAATTATAAAAAGTTGAGGAACAAATTGTATACACAGGAAAGCAAGGAAAACTATGCAGATATAGCTGCACAGGTTGAATCGTTATGTAAGGAGATGAACATAAGTTCAAACGAGCTTCTTACAAAAATCAAATCAGTAAACATCTTAAAGGAACAGCTTAATTTTGCCGCATATCATGATTCGATGACGAATCTTTTTAACCGTGCATGTTTCGAAAAAAACATCCGTCAGGCAATTGAATATTCTGACAATACAGGTAAAAAAATAGCGCTCATTCTTATTGATATAGATAACCTTAATGAAATAAATGATTCGCAGGGACACAACGCTGGAGATGAACAGATAAGGCTTACAGGAAAAATCCTTCAGGCACTCAACAAAGGCCCTATAACTGCATACCGCTTTGGTGGAGACGAATTCATTCTGCTTGCGGAAAACCTTGACTCTAAGGAAGCTGTAATAACAATAAGCGACACTCTTCTTGAATTATGTTCTGCTAACGACATAAGCATCTCAGGCGGCATTTCATTTTATCCGGATGACACGCAGGACTCGGAAGAAATGCTCAAGTTTGCAGACATGGCAATGTCAGAAGTTAAACGCAACCACAAGAACAACATCTGTTTCTTCCATCTTCTTATGAAAGAAAAATTCCTCAACAGAATCAATATTGAAACACGCATTCAGGATGCAATAGAAAAACAGCTTTTCCAGCTTTACTACCAGCCGCAGTTTGACATAGCAACAGGAGAACTCCGCGGATTCGAAGCACTCTTACGCTGGCACGATGATGATCTTGGTTGGATAAGTCCTGAACAGTTCATTCCTCTTGCAGAAGAATCACGCCTTATTGTTCCACTTGGAAAATGGATTCTTGAAACAGCAATCAAGACTCTGCGCAAATGGGAAATGCAGTTTAACTTTAAGGGAATACTTTCTGTAAACGTTTCGCCGGTACAATTGCAGCGTCCTGATTTTATAGATACATTCTCTTCTTACGTTTACTCTTCCGGCATTACACCTTCTCATCTTGAAGTTGAAATTACGGAAGGCGTTCTTATAGACAACATGGAAGACACAATCACTAAGCTCAACATAATAAGAAGCATGGGTGTCGGAGTTTCACTTGATGATTTTGGAACAGGCTACTCTTCCCTGAGCTACCTTCAGATTCTTCCGCTTACTACACTTAAAATCGATAAGTCATTCATTTCGTCAATAGATTCAAAAAGCGGAATCGAAGCAAACATTACAAACTGCATTGTTACGATGGTAACAAATATGGGACTTGAAACAATTGCAGAAGGTGTTGAAACAAACGACCAGCTTTCAATACTTAAGAAAATAAACTGCAAGAACGTACAGGGATTTTTAAAGGGTAAGCCAATGCCGCTCTTTACATGCGAAAAAGTTCTTGGCGGAGACAGCAGCGCTTACCTTACGATTAAAGACGAAAACTTAGCGTAATTATTTGCTTTCAGGTATCCTGTATTCAATATAGTGAACTCTTTTATTTTGAAC
>JAZUKU010000003.1:0-1670 GCA_045643485.1 Treponema sp.
CACTCCGCGACGAATTGAACAAAACTGATGACGGTTCATGGCAGTACATGCTGATGAAAGTAAAGAACCCTGCACAGACAAAGAAAATCATTGAAGATTTGAATATTCAGTTCCAGGTAGAAGGTTTGAATGTAGAAGCAGTTGATTGGAAAAAAGCTGCTTATTCATATTCGGGAACTGTTGAAGGCATTGGTTTTATCTTCAACCTTTTGATTATAATTCTTGCGGTTGTAGTATTTATCATCATCATGAATACAATGGTTGTTTCAGTTATTGAACGAACCGGCGAAATTGGTACAATGCGTGCAATTGGTGCCGACAAGCGTTTTGTGCGCAGTTTGTTCTCTGCAGAAACACTTATTCTTACAGCATTCTCTTCGGTTGTTGGAATTATTGTTGCGTTTATTGCAATGGCAATTTTTAATTCTTTGAACATTACAATTACAAACAGCATTGCAAAAATGATTCTTGGTGGCGGACTTTTGCAGTTTACTCCAACTTTTGGAATTATCTTTGCTACAGTTGTAATTGCCCTGCTTGGAAGTGTAATCAGTAATCTTTACCCGGTTCGTTCGGCTTTGAAGGTTACACCGCTTAAGGCACTTGCTGCTGGTTCGGACTAGGAAGGAGGATGAAATGAATACAGTTTTTAAATTATCATTAAGAAACTTAACAAGGCAAAAACGCCGTAATGCAATCCTCGCAGCAGCTATTGCCTTTGGATTTTTTGTTGTAACAGCAATAGACGGACTTACAACCGGCATGGTAGGTAACCTTGAAGAACAGATTACACAACTTGTAGGTGGAACAGTTTTGATTCAGGGACTTGAAAAAACTCCATCAACAGAAGAAGGCGGAAAAGACCAGATTGCTGCAATTGTTCGTGATAAAGACTACATCCGCAATATTGTAGACGAATGTAACGTTGATTATAAATATTTTTCACGTTATTCAATGATGACAGGTCAAATGATTTTTGAAGGTAAAAAATCTATTGTACAGATTTTTGGACGCGAACTTGATGACCCAGTTTTGCTCGATACATTCCAGTTTGTTGAAGGTGGAGAGGAAAACTTTGCAGACGACCACGCTCTTGTAATCAGCGATAAAACTGCGGAATCTATGAATCTTGCTGTAGGCGACACAATCATTATGACTACAACAACAATTTACGGACAGAATACCGTAGAAGATTTTAACATTGCTGCAATCATTAAATCTAACAGTTTTATGAATGCAATGCAGGTTTACACACATCTTTCAACGCTGAACAAAATTATTGGAATTCCAGAAGACGGTTATTCAACATTCACAATCTTTTTGAACAACAGCAAAAAACAGGCACAGGTTGCAAATATGCTCGAAGCTAAAATTCGTGCTGACGGGCTAAATGTTACAAGCCGTTTTGATGCAATGAAAACTAACCCGACAAATGTTGGACGCGGAATTGAAAAGCAGCTTTACAACGAAGAAAATCAGTGGGAAGGAACAATGTATGCCGTTGAAACTTTCTATGATGAAATACCTGCAATTCAGACAGTAATGAATGTAGTACACATTGTTACAACTACAATTCTTGTTGTAATTCTTTTGATTGTAATGGTTGGCGTTTCAAATACTTACCGCATGGTTTTATATGAACGAATCCGCGAAATTGGAACAATGCGTGC
>JAZUKU010000004.1:0-2541 GCA_045643485.1 Treponema sp.
AGGAGCAGTTATTTTAGCATGAACCTGCATGACTATGACTTAACAAAAAAGGCAAAGGCTGAAGGCATACTCGAAGGTAAGCGCGAAGGTATACTCGAAGGTAAGCGCGAAGGTATACTCGAAGCAAACAGACAGACTGCAAAAAAATTGCTCCAGAAAAATATCCCCGTAGAAATAATCTCCGAAAGCACAGGCCTGACAGAAGAAGAAATCAGCAAGTTAGCTGAAAACAACTAAAATTCCGCAGAAGAAATAAATTCCATTGGCACACCGGTAATAGGATGAGTAAAGCGCAAATAAGAAGCGTGAAGACAAAGACGCTCGCCCAGTAAGCAAGTGCCGTAAAGCGTATCGCCGATGATTGGTGTTGCAAAGCCGTGACTGTCTGCGCTTGCAAGACGAAGCTGATGAGTACGGCCTGTATGCGGAATGTATTCAATACGCGTAACAGCGTGCTTTGTTCCGTCAGGCGAAAAATAATTTTCAACATTCAATATGTTCCATTCAGTAACGGAACTCTTGCCGTTAACACTGTCCCAGATTTGATGCGGGCGGTTATCTACATCGAGGCGGAAGAAAAGCTCCATGCAGCCGTGAGACGAAATATTTTTCTTAGCAAGAACGCCGTCCAGTAACGCAATGTATTTTTTGCTTACTTCACTTTTTTCAAACTGAATGCGTAAGTTGCGCTGAGACTCTGCAGTAAACGCAAGAACCATCAAGCCGCTTGTTTCCATATCGAGCCGGTGTACTGAAGGCTGAACTATGCACTTTGGAAAAAGACGCCGTACCCTGTTAACAATACAGTCCTGTTTTTCCGGACCGCGGCCAGGTACGCTCAACACGCCGCTCTGCTTGTTGACTACAATAATGTCATTGTCGCGGTAAACAATGCGTAAGCCAAGCATTGACGGCAAAAGAATTCCGCAGCGCTCGTTACATGGAGCACACTTCTGCGGAAGAATATTTTCTTTTGCAAACGGATCGTAGAAAACCTCACACATACTCGTAACAGTAAGCGAATGAGAATAAGCATAATCAAGAAGCTTAGGTGCACAGCAGTCACCAATACCTGTTGGCGGAAAACCGCTGACGTTCTGCTCAGCACATATTTGCGAAAGAGACTTTACTGAACCGTCAGCACAATGAAATGAATAAAGAGCGTGCACCTTCTGCAATGATTCCGTTGTCAAAGCAGTGCGCTGTTTTGCAAGAAGAGATTTTTCTTCACCGGCTGGCAGCGCATTTATTTTTTGCGTAAGCAGATGAATGTCTGCGTCATTCTGTTTAAGTGCTGAATCAATCTGTAAGGCGGAAACTACAGGCTCTACGAAATACATTCCGCTGTTTTCCAAACCGGCAATACGTCTGCTGATGCCCGAGCAAGTTACCAGAATGATTTTTTCTTTACCCCAAGCAGCGCCCTGTTCGCAAACCGCAGCCTTATCTTGCGCAACACCCTCACCCTGTTTACAAACCAATGCGTTTTGTACACAAACCGCAGCCCCAAGCATTAGACCGTTACCGGCACGTTCTTCGCTTACCGCAGTAACCTGTTCAAGACAGAATGAGCCATCATTCAGGCCGTTATATAACTTGAGACAATATTCATAAGCTTCTTCTTCTGGAAACGGGGCAAACATACAGGAATTGAGTATATCATTTTTTCAAAACATTTGCATAATTCAACAAAAAAAGATAAGATGTCGCATTAGAGGTACGCAAAATGATTATAGTTTTTAAGAAAGAAGCCCAGCAGGCTCAGATTGACCAGTTTATTGAAGAAATCAAGCAGAAAGGTTTAGGCGTACATTATTCTCAGGGCGAAAACACAACACTTATCGGCTTACTTGGCGATACATCAAAGTTAGACATACAGGACTTTTTAGCAAAGGAAATTGTTGCAAGTGCAGAACGCGTAAGTGCTCCGTACAAAATGGCAAGCCGCAGCTTCCATCCGGAAAATTCAGTTATTGAAGTTGGCGGAGGACAGAACGGAGTTACATCATGCTTCTTTGGAGACGGAAAAACAGTTCCAGTAATTGCAGGACCATGTTCTGTTGAAAACGAACAGCAGATTCTTGATGCAGCAGTTGCAGTTAAAAAAGCAGGCGCAAGAATTTTAAGAGGCGGTGCATATAAACCAAGAACAAGTCCATACAGCTTCCAGGGTCTTGGAGCAGAAGGAATCAAGCTTTTGGAAAAGGCAAAGAAAGAAACAGGACTTCCTATCTGTACAGAAGTAATGAGAATTACAGAACTTGAACACTTTGGAAACGTAGACTTAATTCAGGTTGGAGCAAGAAACTTCCAGAACTTTGACCTGCTTAAGGAACTTGGAAAAACAAACAAACCGATTCTTTTAAAGAGAGGCTTAAGCGGCACAATTCAGGAATTTTTGATGAGTGCTGAATACATTATGGCAAGCGGCAACGAAAACGTAATTCTTTGCGAACGCGGAATACGTACATTCGACAACTACACACGCAACTGCCTTGACCTTAGTGCAGTTCCATATTTACATAAGGAAACACATCTTCC
>JAZUKU010000005.1:0-2521 GCA_045643485.1 Treponema sp.
AGCAGGCTAAGCAGTGTTGTTGCCATTGTAATTCCTGCAGAAGGTCCGTCTTTTGGAGTAGCGCCTTCCGGTATGTGAAGGTGAATCGTGTTCTTGTCGAACCAGTCGCTTTCCTTAAGCCTGTTGTTTATTGCGTACTGCTTTACCCAGTTCATTGCAATCTGAGCACTTTCCTTCATTACGTCGCCCATCTGCCCCGTAAGAATAAGGCCGCCCTTGTCTGATGCATAAGTAATGCTTTCGATAAGGAGTGTGTCGCCTCCCATGCTTGTCCACGCAAGACCTATTGCTGTTCCCGGAACTGAAGCTTTCTTTATCTGGCTTTCGTCAAATACAGGCTTTCCTAAATAAGTGCGTACTTCCTTTTCGTCGATTGTAAATTTCTTTGCAGCAATTGCTTTCTCAAGTTTTTCCTGCTTCTGCTTAAGGAGTTTTTCTTCCTTTGCCTTGTCTGCAGCTTTTTCTGATTTTACAGATTTCCTTGCTTCAACAGGATTCTTCTTTTCGTAAGCTTCCATCTGTTCCTTTACGATCTTACGGTGAATCTTGTCGAGGCATTTTTCAAAATTACGCACACCGGCTTCACGGGCGTATTCTGTTGCAATTAAGCTCAATGCTGCCTTTGTGTACTTTATCTGTGTCTTCTTAAGGCCGTTCTTTTCGGCATTCTTAGGAATAAGGTACTTTGTTGCAATTTCCATTTTTTCCTGGTCGATGTAACCGGAAAGCTGTATTATTTCTGCCCTGTCCAGAAGCGGTTCTGGAATTGTGTCCAGTGTATTTGCTGTAAGGATGAAGAATACGTTGCTTACGTCAAACGGCAGGTCAAGGTATGTGTCGCGGAAAGCAACGTTCTGTTCAGGATCAAGAACTTCAAGCAGTGCACTTGACGGGTCGCCCTGTACGCTTGCATTCATCTTATCTACTTCATCGATTAAGAAAACAGGTGACTTTGATTTTGTAAGCTTAAGGCCTTCGATAATCTTTCCAGGCATTGAGCCTATGTAAGTTCTTCTGTGTCCCTTGATTGCACTCTGATCATGTTCACCGCCTACACTGAAACGGTAGAACGGTTTGTGCATTGCGTCTGCAATTGAGTGACCGATGCTTGTCTTGCCGACACCTGGCGGTCCTACGAAGATAAGGATTGAACCTTTGCTGTCGTTCTTCAACTTTCTTACTGAAAGATATTCAATGATTCTTTTCTTTACGTCTTCAAGACCGTAGTGGTCATGCTCAAGAATCTTTTTTGCTTCCTCAATGCTGTAGTTTTCTGCAGGCTCATCTTTCCACGGGAGTGATGTTATGAGTTCAAGATAATTGCGGCTTACCATGTACTCCGGATTCTGCGGATCCATAAGCTTGAATTTTTCGAGTTCACGTTCTGCTGTTTCCTTTATTTCACCTGTAAACTCAAATGAATCTATCTTGTCCTTGAATTTCTGCCAGTCTGAAGTCTTGCTGTCTGTTGCGATTCCAAGTTCATTCTGGATGTTCTTTAATTCTTCACGGAGGAAATAGTCCCTCTGATTTTTTTCTACGCGTTCATTAAGGTCATTCTGTACTTTTTTCTGTACGCGGAGTATTTCCTGTTCTTTCTTTATGTAGACGAGCACCTGTTCCATACGCTGGCGTACGTTTGTCATTTCGAGGACTTTCTGCTGTTCTTCTTTTTCTATGTTCAGGATTGATGCTATGAAGTCAGCAATTTT
The DNA here is from genome assembly GCA_045643485.1 of Treponema sp. GTDB lineage: Bacteria > Spirochaetota > Spirochaetia > Treponematales > Treponemataceae > Treponema_D. The sequence continues at coordinate 1,713 of JAZUKU010000005.1, forward strand.
TCCAGGATGGTCTATGTTTATCATGTTTACGCGCATTTCTTCGCTGAACAGAGGATTGTTTTCGCTTACCTCTTTCATTTCACTGATTAATGCACGGGTCAATGCCTTTACTTCGAATGTGCCATCTTCTTCGTCATCAAGATATTCTACTGCTGCTACACACGGATTCTTTTCGTTCAGTGTCTTGCGGATTTTGAAGCGCTTTACTGTTGAGACGAATGCATTTATTCCTCCGTCTGGGAGATTGATTTTCTTTATGATTCTTGCAGCTGTTCCTACGGTGTACAGTTCGTCTATTGACGGATTGTCGCTGTCGGTTTTGGCCATTACGATTCCTATGTAGCCGTCGCCTTCGTATGACTGCTCAATTACTTTTGTGTCTTCCGCATTGTTTACCATGAGCGGCGTGAAGATTCCAGGGAAGATTGGTCTTCCTGAAAGAGGGATAAGCATGAGTTTATTTGGTAACTGCTGTTCTGCAGGTAAAATTGTCGGGTTTTTGTCCTGATTGTTGTCTTTTGTTTCGTTCATATGCTCTAATATAACGCTTTTTTGGGGTTGTCGGCAATAATTTTAAGGGGTCTGTCCCCTCGGTACGGTGAATAAAGGGGTCTGTCCCCTCGGTTCACTTTTTGCTGTGGGGTCTGTCCCCCCGGTACAAAGTCATAAAAAAAGGACTTCCATGCTCACCTGACACAGAAGTCCTTGTATTACAAAGAATTGCTAAAAATTACTTGTTTTTGTTAACAATGCGTGTTTCGTACTTGCCTGTAGCAATGTCAATGTAGCGTACGAAAAGCGATACTTTG
>JAZUKU010000006.1:0-4766 GCA_045643485.1 Treponema sp.
GCAGAACCGCGCATGTATGTTGACGAAGCAATGCTCAAGCTGCTGGGGTTAAAAAAACAGCTGCCTCCTGAACAGACGTATCATGCATGGTATGACAATATTGATCCGGCTCATTATGATGAAGTTCATGCGTCTGTAGAAAAAATGCGCGAAGGTATCCATTCCGAAGTTCAGTATCCCTGGCTTTCACCTGACGGAAAAATAATGATTGTCCGCTGCGGAGGTGTTCGCAATTACAATTACAAAAAAGGCATCCGAATAGAAGGCGTTCATCGTGATGTTACAGATTTAGTCCATTTTGAAAAGCAAAAGGAAGAAGAGCTTAAACGAAAATCAATTCAGCTTGAATTTGAAAAGCTTCGTGTAGATGCGCTTACATTCCTTGCTGAATATGAACCTGAGCCAATTGAATTCATAAACTTCTTTGCAGACAGATTCCTTACTCTTTCCGGATGCGATCAGGTTATTTACAGAAGCGTTTCGGGCAGCATTATTTCACGCAATGGGCCTGGCGTTAAGATTTGTCCTGCTTCTGTGTGCAAGAAGTGTCCGTATTCAGATCCGACAAATCCTGTTTACCTTAACGAATCTGTTGAACTCGAAGACCTGCATAATTCAGAATGTCCTCCACCAAAAGAATGTCCTGTAAAATCTACTTACATTCAATTGGTTAAACTTAACGGAAGCATTCACGGAACACTTTCACTTCAGTACATCAACAATACATGCAATATTTCTGAAAACGGCCGCGAAACACTCAATATGTTTTCTCAGATGCTTTCACTTGCTTTAAGCAACATCAATGCGCGTAAGGCAAGGCAGCAGTACATTAACGAACGCTATGCAAACGCAACAAAAATCATTGATTCTTTCTGCAAACAGTACACTGACGTTTTCTTTGTAGACACGATTGACGATTCTTACAGACGGTTAACTCAGGAAACGGAATTATCAAAACGCTATACCGGACAGGGCAAGAATTTTTCAAAAGCATTTCACAACTACATTCAGGGTGAAGTAATTGAGCAGGACAGAAAGCTTGTTCTTGAATACACAAACTATGGCTCTATTTTAAAAAAACTTAAGGACAACGATTCTTTTGATGTTGAATATCGTGCGCGTGTAAACGGAATAATTAAATGGCACAAGATTACGTTCAGTTCAATTGTTTCGGGAACAGAAATTCTTGTTGGTACTGTTGAGCTTAACAACGAAATTCTTTATGAACATGTTAAGGAAAATATTCTTGAAGATTACTACGGAATTTACATCATCGATCTTGATAACAATGTTGTAAGTTCAGTTAAGACAACAAAATCCTTTACCCGTGAAATACACGGCGAATGTTACAGTGAATCATTCATTAGTTTTATTAACGGACTTAAAGAAGAAGATGTAAAATTCTTTTCAAAGCTTGTTAATCCGCGCTACATAAAAAAATTCCTTGCTCACGAAAACAAGCACGTATACACTTATTTTTCACCAAGAAGAAAATCATGGATAGAATTTTCACTGTTTGTTCTGTCGCGTGACGAAAACGGTGTTCCGCAGAGTGTAGCTCAATTCTTTGCAGATGTTGATTCGCTTCAGAAAAAAAATCTTGAGCTTTCGCAGGACTTAAAGAAACAGATTGAAGAAAACAAGGAATATGAATCTCAGATAGAAGAAACTCTTTCTATTACAAACTTCTTCCTCAACACTTACGTTTCTGCATATTATGTTGATTTAACTGACTGCAGTTACAGGATTTACAAGGAAAGCAATTCTAAAAGCGAGCATTCTAATGGGGACAACAATTACTATAAGGAAATAGGCGTTTATTTAAAAAACAGGGTACGTGCTGACGACAGGTCAAAGCTTCTTGAAATTCTTTCTCCTGAATATCTTGCAGATGCTTTGCGCAAGGAAAAAGAAATATCATTCCTTTTCAATGACATTGCCGGCGAAACTCCAAGAACTATCCGTTTCCAGGCAATTCGCGGTGCAGACAGACAGCATGCGGCTATTGGCTTCAGTGACATTACTGCGGAACTTCAGGCTGAGCAAAACTACACAAATACAATCATGGGTTTAACAGACAACTTCCAGGCTGTTTACGATGTAGATTCTGTTACCGGAAAGTATTCAATTTACCGTCAGTTTGAAAATGATGTTTCTTCCAAAATTATTCTAAGGAATGATTTTTATTACGATATAATGCATTCACTTAAGGACAGGGTTTTCAAGGAAGACATGCATTTGATTGCGGAAAATCTTTCCAGGGACAAGTTAACGTGGCTTGTTAAATACAACAAGGAAATTTCTTTTGAATACCGCGTTGTTGTAGGCAATAAGCCGCAGTGGTTCAGGCTCAAGGTTGTAAGGTCTTCGCAGTCCAGGAAGCATTTCTTTGTTGGCGTATTTAATGTTAACAGGGCGCGTCTTGCAGAAAAGGAACTGCAGAATGTTGTTGCAGGTCTTGCTTCTGAATTTACTGAATTGATTCATGTTGATGCAGAAACTTGTCTTTATAAAAATTATAGAACCAACAAAGGCAATAAGGCTCTGGATAAAATTGCCAGACAGGAACAGACATTCAGCGAACTGGTTACTGAGTTTGCAGCAGAATATATTCTTGAAGAAGACCGTGATGAATTCCTCAAATATGCTGACATGGCTTATGTTAAGAAGCTTTTGAAAAATAAAAAATCACATCACACTTATGTACGTCTTATAAAAGAAGACGGTTACCGCTGGTTTGAACAGGTATTTGTAAAAGTTCAGGATGTAAACGAAGAGCTTAAGGATTTTATTGTCTGCATTACAGACCGCGACAATGAAGTACGTGCTGAACAGGAAAACAAACGTCAGCTGCAGGAAGCATTGAATATGGCCCAGAGTGCCAACCGTGCAAAAACTACATTCCTTAACAACATGAGTCACGACATCCGTACTCCAATGAATGCCATTATCGGTTACACGGGACTGGCTGCAAGTCATATCGACAACAGGGAGCATGTTCAGGATTACTTGAAGAAAATTGGTGAATCAAGCGATCATCTTCTCAGCCTTATAAATGACGTTCTTGATATGAGCCGCATCGAAAGCGGTAAGATGAATATTGAAGAAAAGCCTGAAAATCTTTCCGAAATGATTCACACTCTGCGCAACATTGTTCAGGCAGACGTTAACAACCGTAAGCTTGATTTATTTATTGAAACCAGTGATATTAAAGACGAAGACATTATCTGCGACAAGCTGCGTGTTAATCAGGTTCTGCTCAACATTCTTTCTAACGCAATCAAGTACACTCCTTCCGGCGGAACAATTAACATGCGGATCAGGGAAACTGACGTAAGCAAAAACGGTTATGCTTCCTACGAATTCATTGTTAAGGATTCCGGCATTGGAATGTCGAGTGAATTCTTAAAGACTGTATTTGATCCGTTCACACGAATGAAATCTTCTACTGTTTCCGGAATACAGGGCACCGGTCTTGGAATGGCAATTACAAAAAATATTGTCGACATGATGAACGGTACAATCGACATAAGCAGCGAACTTAACAAGGGAACGGAAGTTGTAATCAACTTAGACTTTATGCTTCAGTCTGCTGAAAAAGTTCCTGAAAAAATTGCTGAACTTGAAAACCTTAAGGCTCTTGTTATTGACGGTAATGATTACACAAGCAAAACAATCACTTCAATACTTAGCAGTACCGGCATGAATGTTGAATACTGCACAACCGGCAAAGAAGGCATTTCAAAAGCAAAACTTGCTTCTTCAAAAGGAGATGCGTTTAAGGTTTACATAATTGACTGGTTAATGCCTGACATGGACGGAATTGATGCTGCTGCAAAAATTCGTGACACAGTTAAGGATGACAATTCAATAATTCTTCTTACCGCATACGACTGGAGCGATTCCGAAGACAGGGCTAAAGAAGCTGGTGTTACGGGCTTTATAAGCAAACCGGTATTCCCTTCTGACTTACGTGCTGCACTTAACAAATGTCTTGGCAAAGATCAGCCTGTTAAACAGGAATCCACTGAAGATGAATTTGAAATTCTTAACGGCAAGCGTGTTCTTTTAGTTGATGACAATGAATATAACCGCGAAATTGCTCAGGAAATTCTTGAAGATGCAAATATGATTATTACTACTGCAGACGACGGCAGCAAAGCGCTTGAGGTTATGAAAAACTCTAAGGCCGGAGACTTTGATCTTGTGCTTATGGACATTCAGATGCCTGTAATGAACGGATACGATGCTGCAAAAAACATACGCGCACTTGGCACGGAAATTTCAAAGATTCCAATTCTTGCAATGACGGCAAACGCTTTTGCAGAAGACCGTGAACTTGCACTCCAGAGCGGAATGAATGACCACATCACTAAGCCTATTACGGTGGAAGTTCTTAAAAAGACTTTGACAAAATATGTTTAAGTTTTGAGATATCAGTTTATTGTTTTAACGCTTCAATTACTTTATCAAGAGGAGCTCCGATTTTTTCTGATGCTGTTTCCGGAGTTATGTTAAATTCCCTAACCATTAGCACTGCTGCTTCTACGGATTTTTCATTTCTTCCTTCTGCACGACCTTCTGCACGACCTTCTGCAAGTCCTTCTGCATGACCTTCTGCATGACCTTCTTCACGGGCTTCTTCCCTTTGAACTGCCATATCTGTATCGTAATCGTAATCAACTATGAACATATTAATTACCTCCGTAGAGTTTCTTCTAAGGTATTCTGAAAGGATTCCCCGTCTGATTGCTTCCTTTATTGCC
>JAZUKU010000007.1:0-4301 GCA_045643485.1 Treponema sp.
TAATAAGTGTCACCAATTTTGCGGATTGAGGGAGCTTCAAAAAATTCGTGGCCTTCATAACCAGTTCCCTTACTGTAAACGTCACCAGGAACAATTACGTTGTAGTCTTCAATAACAGTAAGCATGTCCTTATCAAGAACAGTAGCCATAGCGCCAAGCCTGTCCTTCATTCCGTTACCGCAGAAACCTGTATAAAGGTAAGTTTTATCCCCTTCAGTAATAACGGCCGGGTCAAACTGCGGCATGTTTCCTTCACGCTCACCAAGACGCGTACCGTCAGCATAATGAACGTATCCGTAGAATTCATAAGGGCCTGCAGGATTATCGCTTACTGCAACAGAAACAACACTTACTTTATCAAGAACATAATAAAGGTAATACTTACCGTCCGGGCCAACAGTTACGTCCGGGGCATACAGACACATCTTGCCTTCTTTGTTAAGAGGGTCGTCTGTCTTTTTATAAATAACGCCTTCATACTTCCAGTCACTCAAATCAGTAACAGGAGCAGAATAGCAAACGTAATCTCCTAAGCAGAAAACGCATCCGTTAAAAATATCGTGGCTTCCGTAAACATAAACGCGGTCACCAAACACATGCGGTTCTCCGTCCGGTGTATATTCCCATGACGGAAGGTAAGGATTAAAAACAGTCTTTTTCATAGGAATATGATAAATCAGTTTGTCTTAAAAGGAAAATGTTTTATAGAAGAAAACAATAATAGTGCTAACTTTTTTACGGAATAATTGCACTGTATTTGCACATGTATGAAAAATTGTAAAAATTTGCTTAAAAATACCTTTTTTTGATAAAAATCTAAAAAATCTCTAAAAAAATTTGACTTTTCTTTAACTAATGTTAAAATAAAATGAGTATCTATGAATTTCCATTAGGAAAGTCCATGAATATAATAGGAGACAGTATGGCAGCTAATTCAGTTACAAAAGCTTCATTTCAAAAGAAAAAGAATGGCAAAATTGCAGTTCGCTTTACAGCGATTATTGCAGCTTGTATTGTAGTTCTCTGTACTCTGGAAACAGTAATTATTGTTGAAAGGGCAAAGCAGAACGTTATTGAACAGAATACGACATTCTTCCAGCGTTATGCTAAAACTAATGCAGATATTATTGCAAAGACAATTGAAGAATTTACTTCTCACCTTGACTTCTACACAAAGGCTGATGTCGTAAAGACTCTTGATACACCACAGATTGTTGAATGGTTAAAGGAACATGAGTCTATAAGAGATGAACGCTTTGACTATGTTGCATGGTGTGACGCAGCAGGCGGTTTCTATTCAGATATTGGAACAGTTACTCAGATTCCAGACCGTGATTACTTTAAGGCAATCATGAAGGATGGAAAGAAATTCTATATCGACAATCCTGTATCTTCAAAGGTAACTGGTAAAACTGTTCTGCATATTTGTTCTGCAGTTAACTATGGCGGAAAAAATGTAGGTTTCTTCTGCGGTGTCATGAACGTTAACAGACTTACTGTTCTTCTTGATGACATTGACATGCAGGGACAGGGTGCTGCAGTTCTTTTTGACGGTAATGGTGCAAAGATTGCTATTAACGGTGACGAAAGTGCAATTGCTGCATTCTATGATGCTGAAGGCAACTACATTATGGACAGCGGTCTTCTTGGCGTAGACGGTGGTGTTGACTGGGCTGCAGATGCAAAAGGTGAGCGCGTACTTGAACTTTCTTCTCTTGTTAAGAATACACCTTATGCAATGGTAATGAATGTTAAGAGTGATGTTATTCTTGATCTTTCACAGAAGATTACAACTCTTATGGTTGGATTCAGCTTCCTTCTTGCAATCATCATTATTGCTATCGTAGCAGTTTCACTTATTAACGCAATGAAGCCTCTTGGTATTGTAGAAAAGAATATTCTCGATATTGCTACAGGTAACGCTGACCTTACAAAGCGTATTGAAGTTAATTCAAGTGATGAAATCGGTCGCGTAGTAGATGGATTCAATCAGTTTACTGAAAAGCTTCAGACAATTGTTGCTTCAATCAAGGAAACAAAAGACGGTCTTGTTCTTGCCGGACAGGATTTGAACAATACTTCTTCAGATACAGCTTCTTCTATTACAGAAATTGTTGCCAACATTGAAAGCGTTGGTAAGACAATCAACAGTCAGTCAGATTCTGTAACACAGACAGCCGGAGCAGTTAACGAAATTGCTTCTAACATTGACTCGCTCAACAGGATGATTGAAAACCAATCTGCTGTAGTAACACAGGCTTCTGCTTCAATCCAGCAGATGATCAGCAGCATCGAAAGTGTAAATGCTTCTGTTCAGAAAATGTCTAATCAGTTCAGGGACCTTGAAGAAAAGACTTCTGCCGGTTTACAGAAACAGGATGTTGTATACGAAAAGATTGGTGTTATTGAAAACGAATCACACGCACTTCAGGAAGCAAACGTTGTTATTTCTAACATCGCAAGCCAGACAAACCTTCTTGCCATGAACGCTGCAATCGAAGCTGCACATGCCGGTGAAGCTGGTAAGGGATTCTCTGTAGTTGCTGACGAAATCCGTAAGCTTTCAGAAACATCTTCTTCTCAGTCACGCACAATCGGTGATCAGCTTAAGAAAATCATCGACAGCATTAACGGAATGGTTACTGCTTCATCTGCTGCTAAAAAGGCATTCGAGGAAGTTTCAACAGGTATTAACAGTACAAACGAAATCGTTCAGTTAATTACAAATTCTATGTACGAACAGGGTGAAGGTTCTAAACAGATTGCTGTTGCCCTTGGTAACATGAATGATTCTACAGCAGAAGTAAAGAGTTCTTCTCTTGAAATGGCTGAAGGTAATAAATCTATTCTTGCTGAAATCAAGAAGCTTCAGGATGCAACATTGTATATGAAGCAGGGTATGGATGAAATGTCAGCTGGTACAACACAGATTAACGGCTCTGGCGCTCAGCTTTCAGAAATTGCCCAGAAGATGGAAGAATCAATTGCTCAGATTGGTGAACAGGTAGACCAGTTCAGAGTATAAAATTTTTATACCCCCTAATTTAAAGCCCTGCAGAGTAAACTTTGCGGGGCTTTTTTTTGCTTAACCATTACGAAAAAAGAACAGATTTTAAGCTAAAAAAAGTATACAAAAAGTTATTCTCATGCTAAATTTTCTTGAGGTGTCTTTTAATGAAAAACTTTTTTAGAAAATCATTTGTTTTATTTTCTTTACTGACAGTACTTGCTGCAGGATACCTTTTTGCTGCAGATGAAACTCTTTTAGTAGAAGATTTTGCACTTCCTTTAGAAACAAAATACGGAACAAAATCAAAGCCCCTTTCCAAAGCACAGGAATTTGTTCTGGACATGGGATTCGGATGGAACCTTGGCAATACATTGGATGCAGGAGCAACATTAAAATCAGGTGTTGATTCAGAAATAGGCTGGAATCAGCCAAGAACAACAAAAGAAATGATTGACGGACTTGTAGCAGCTGGAATCAAGACACTGCGTATTCCGATAAGCTACACACATCATTTTGTAGAAAATGAAGAATATGTAATAGATCCGGCATGGCTTAACAGAATACAGCAAATTGTTGACTGGGGAATTAATGACGGACTTTACGTAATAATCAACACTCATCACGATAACGCAACTTATTCAAGAAGCGTTTCTAAAAAATCAATAAAATATGATTCAGGATATTATCCTTTGGAAAAAGATAAGGACGAATCACTTAAATTCTTAACAAGTGTCTGGCGTCAGGTTGCAGAACGCTTTAAGGATTACGATGAAAAACTTATTTTTGAAACAATGAATGAACCCCGTTTACATGCAGGCTCGCTTTGGCCTTGTGCTTCGGGTAATCACGAATGGACTTATCATGCAGACTGTCCTACTTGTCAGGAAGCTGCAAGAATGCTTGTGCTTTACAATCAGGAAGTGTTAAACACAATTCGCGCAACAGGAGGCAACAATAAATCAAAGCGTTACGTAATGATTCCGTGTCTGTGTGCTTCTCCTGATTCAGCTTTTGTTTATCTTGAAGAAGACAAGACTCCTTTCTATATGGTAAAGGATTCAGCAAAAGATCACCTTATTCTTTCAGTACATATGTACACTCCTTATAATTTTGCAATGAATGTCTGGAGCGGAAGTACAAAATATTTTACTGATGCAGAACGCACTGCACTTGATGAAAATTTTGAAATGCTTGAGTCGCTTTATTTAAAGAACGGCATTCCGGTAATCATTGGAGAAATGGGCGCAACAAATAAAGACAATCTTAAAGACAGGGCCGAATGGTTTGCATA
>JAZUKU010000008.1:0-2195 GCA_045643485.1 Treponema sp.
ATGAAAATTGCACAGGATGCCGGTAAGAAAATTGCAATCATGGAACCGCTTCATGGTGGCGATTTGGCTAAGCTTACACCGGCAGCAGAAAAAATCCTTACTGACTACAATCCGGAAGCAAGTGTAGCAAGCTGGGGCATCCGTTTTGCAGCAGGACTCGACAAGGTAATGGTTGTATTAAGCGGCATGAGCAATCAGGAACAGCTTGAAGACAACATGAGCTACATGAAGAAATTTGTTCCGTTAAGCAAACAGGAAAATTCAAAGCTCAACAAGGCACTTAAAATCATAAGGGAAACAATTGCAATTCCGTGTACAGCATGCCGTTATTGCGTAGACGGTTGTCCAAAGAAAATATCCATTCCGGATTACTTCCGCCTGTACAACCAGCAGAATCAGTTCAGCTTAACTGGACCAATCAAATGGAATTATAGCGAAACAAAAAAACGCGGCGGTAAACCTGCAGACTGTATTAAATGCGGTCAGTGCGAAAAGCATTGTCCACAGAAGATAAAGATTATCGAAACGCTCGAGATGGTTCGAAAGACATTTGAGCCTAAATAAATTGTGCGCCTGTTACGCAAAATAATGTCGGTTAAGCAAACGGTTAACTGTTACGAAAGCATCTGACAGTTACGCAAGCATTTAACTGTTGCGCAAACAGGCATCAATTCAGAAAACAAAAAAACGCCCGGTTAACGAAAATCATTTTCCGTAAGCCGGGCGCTTTGTTTTATAAAGCAAACATCTGTTGAAAGAACAGCGGCGTATTCTGCAAACAGCAATCTGTTCAGCACACCGCCGTTAATTCAGCGTAAGAATTAGTCCAATGATTCAACAGCAGCTTTTTCTGCAGCAAGACCATTTGTGTAGCGTTCAAAGAATTTGTTGTAGCCGTCAATGTCTTCCTGAGTAGCAGCAAATGTTGTTGATTTAGAATCAGCAAATACTTCCTGATCAAGATAATCTGCAAGAGACTTACCCTTTGTGTCAGCAGCATAAGCAGCAAGAACAGCCATACCCCATGGGCCGCCTTCACCTGCAGTTTCCATAACAGAAATTGGTGTATGCATTGCAGAAGCCATTGCAGTAAGACCAGGTTCCTGACACTTGAAGAAACCGCCGTGTCCTGTAAGACGGTCAATCTTTACATTTTCTTCGTTGAACAGAATATCCATACCAGTACGCAAAGCACCAGTTGCAGTAAACAGCTGAGCGCGCATAAAGTTTGCAAGATTAAAGTTGCTCTTCTGAGTGCGGACAAATAATGGACGGCCTTCGTTAAGACCAGTCATTGATTCGCCAGAAATGTAATTGTATGGAACACAACCGCCGCAGTCTTTGTCACCCTTAAGTGCTGCGTTAAGCAAAGTTGAATACAAATCATTTTTGCTAACTTCACAGCCGAATGCCTTAAGTGTTTCTCCAAACAGACGTACCCAGTTGTCATATTCACCAGTACAGTTGTTAGCATGAGCCATAGCAGTCAAGTCGCCGGAAGGTGTTGTTACAAGGTCAATTTTTCCGTTGTATGCTTTAGACAAATCTTTTTCAAGAACAACCATTGCAAATACTGATGTACCTGCAGAAACGTTTCCTGTACGTACGCGAACGCTGTTTGTTGCAGCCATACCTGTTCCTGCATCTCCTTCCGGTGGAGCAAGAAGTGCACCTGCTTCAAGATCGCCGTCTTTGTCCAAAAGTTTTGCACCTTCAGCAGTTAGAGTACCTGCGTTGTCTCCTGCAACAAGAATCTTTGGAAGAATATCCTTAAGGTTCCAGTCAAAGTTGTAAGGCTTAACAAGTTCGTCAAACTTTGCAATCATGTTTGCGTTATACTGCTTTGTAGAAATATCGATTGGGAACATACCCGAAGCATCACCAATACCAAGTACCTTGTTTCCAGTAAGCATCCAGTGAACGTAACCGGCAAGTGTTGTAAAGAAAGCTACTTTGCCAACATGTTCTTCTTTATTAAGAACAGCCTGATACAAATGAGAAATACTCCAGCGCTCAGGAATAGGATAAGCAAACAATTCAGAAAGTTTTGCAGAAGCTTCACCTGTAATTGTGTTGCGCCATGTTCTGAATGGAACAAGAAGATTGTCATCCTTATCAAATGCAAGATAGCCGTGCATCATTGCGCTAAAGCCAAGTGCCTTAAGCTTTGTTAACTTAACGCCATATTTTTCCTG
>JAZUKU010000009.1:0-10396 GCA_045643485.1 Treponema sp.
GAAATGTGAGGCGTTACTGTATTTGTAGTCTTTGCAAGATAGTCCAACAAAAAGCCAGCCGGAGCTACTTCAGGAGAATCTTCCGTTAATGAAAATGAACGCAGGTTTGCAGTATTGAACTGCTTCTTTAAACGGTCAAATCCAAGTTCCTGATTGAAGTCCCAGTCCGGGTAAAAGCTTACTGATGTATTCGGCAAATTTTCAATTACAGTCTTTACTTCAGCATTATCTTTTAATGAATCCGGGAAGATAATTTCTCTTGGTGTAAAGCGGCCAAGTTCTTTCGAAAGGCTTTCGGCCATGTCTGTAAACGGAAAACTTGTTGCTGAAAATTCACCAGTCGTAATGTCTATGAATGCAGCACCAACCTGTGTACGCTTAACGAAAACTGCTGCAAGAAAATTATTAATTCCGCCTTCAAGGTATTCGCTTTCTACAGCTGTTCCCGGTGTAATTATTTCAATTACCTTGCGTTCAGTTAAACCCTTGCCGTGAGCAATTTCTCCAACCTGTTCGCAAATTGCAATTTTTTTTCCAAAGCGTAAGAGTCGTGCAATGTAGATTTTTGCTGCGTGGTACGGAATGCCGCACATCGGGAAATTAGCGCGGTGTGTAAGCGTTAAGTTCAGAAGCCTCGAAATTTCTACAGCATCATCGTTGAACATTTCATAGAAGTCACCAACCCTGAAAAAGAGCACTTCATTCTTATGCTGTTCCTTAATTTTCTGATACTGAATAAAAAGAGGTGTTTCTGTTTCCGACATTCCCTTTCCCACCCTGACTGCTGCTTTATAAACTGTAATTACTTAAGTCCAAGTTCCTTTATAACCATATCAGTAATATCTACTGAATTTGAATACCAGAGTATTGCATCATATTCCTGAAGGTTAAGAACCATTGTGTAACCGTTGCTTTCTGCAATTTTTCCAAGAACGCTCTGAAGTTTTTTGTAGAATTCATCATTTGACTGAAGTGAATTGTAAAGTGATTCAAGTTCTACATTCTTTGCGCTTGTATATTCCTGAAGTATTTCTGCTTTCTTTGTAATTTCTGCTTCAACTTTCAAAGCCTTTGCTTCTTCACCGGCTTCTTCCAATTCCACTTTTCTGTCATGAAGCTGCTGAAGTTCCTGAGTACGTTTATTTATTTCAGTCTGAAATTCAGCCTGTTTTGATTCATAATTGCGAACTGGGGCTGTATCACGGAAATAACTTTTGTAAACACGGCTTGTATCTACAACTGCAAATCTTGTAATCTGCTGGGCAAATATTTGTGTTCCTGATACGAGTACTGCAAAAAGTACAGCAACAAGTAATTTTTTATTTATACAACGCATTGGTTTCTCCTTTATGCAAACTATTTATTGGTCAAGTTAAGTGAAAGTGTAAATCGCCAGCTGTCCCAGAAAGCAGTATCAACTTTATCGTATTTGTTTCTTCCCTGATAACCATTATCATCAAGCTTGAATGTATTTACGACAACGAGTTTTATCGGGAACTGAGGGATCAGGAATCTGAGTGCCGGTCCAAAGCTGAAATACCAGTCATTTTTATTTGCAAAATCTCCAATCATAGAAGGAAGGTCGTTCTTGATTGTAGAAATATCGATGAACCAATCAAGTGCTATTATTCCAGGAACCAAAGGCATGCGTAATTCAACTGTATTGTTCCACATTGCCATTCCCCTCTTTATGTTGTAGATATTCCAGCCCCTTCCGCTGAATAAACCGTCAACATAAAGTAAGTTTGTTGGACCAGGCTTATAATTTGCATCAGGAGCCCATTGGAATGAGAAGCCTGAATATGCCATTAATACAAGCTTGATTCCCCAGTTTTCCTTTATTGGTTTATCAATAAGCTTAAAGTAAACTTCTGCCTTTGTATCTGAACGAACATAGAATTCTTTTTCTACGCCAGGAAGAAGACCAAACCATGTCAATCTCTGGCTAAGGAACCAGCCCGTTGAAGGATCATAGTTAACATCACGTGCATCCATTGAGAATGAAGCAAAGATACTGTTCTGTGGAGCAAGGTTATCTTTATAAATTGCAATTGTTTCATCGCTTGGAATCCACACGTCAGAAGGATATATATTATTTATAAGGCTTCCGCTTATTCCAGAAGCAAGTGTAAGGATTGCAAAATCAGGAGTCCATCTTCTTCCTAAAGAAAATCCCAGTGATAATTCGTGAGATTCATAGTTAAGGTAATAATTTTCAGTATCAAGCCTGCCGTCCGGTAAAACAACTGAACGCGGTGCATAATTGTTTGTGTGTGCATAAGAAGCATTTATAGAAGACATGATTGGAAGTCCAAAGAGCCAGTTTTCTCCGTAACTCAATTCAACTGACTGTTCATCTGCTGAAAGTGTTGTTCCGGCACCGATAGTTTTTCCTTCGCCAAAGAGGTTTGAATTCTGAACCTTTAAGTTAAGAGAAATCGGGAACTGGTCTGGAGTAGTAACACCATTGAAAGCAAAGCCGAATTCAAGTGTACGTGTATTCTGTTCTTCTACATTGAATACAAGATCAATAAGGTTTTCTTCTGAACCAGGCAAAAAGTCAGGAATAACATTCGAGAAGTACTGAAGGTTGTAAAGGTTACGGATACTTGTCATGAGTTTTGCCTTAGAGAAAATATCACCTTCTTCAAAAGGTATTTCACGACGGATTACATAATCTTTTGTAATTGCATTTCCCCTTATTACAATGCTTTCAATATGACTTCTCGGATTTTCAATAATTTCAATTGTGTAAGAAACAGTTTTTGTATTTGTATCTTTATCTACAGTAGGTATGAACTGATTTGCCGTATACCCGTTTTCATAATAAAGGTCAGTAACAGCAGTCATATCTTCCTGGAATTTTGTAAAATTGAAAACAGCACCTTTCTTTAGCTTTACAAGTTCCTGCAGCTGTTCCGAAGTGAAGATTCTGTTGCCTGTAAATGTCAGTCCGCCGAAATTATACTGAGAACCTTCCTGCACAACAAAAGTAAGCGTAATTTCATCACGGTTCTTATCTTCATTGAATGCAGTTTCCATAATTACATCAAGAATATTTACATCAATATAACCGCGGTCCTTGTAATATGTAAGAATTGCCTGTTTGTCTGCTTCAAGCATTGATTCCTGGAAAGCACCTTTCTGAATAAGACCTACTTCCTTTAACGAAAGCTTTCTCTTAAGTGTCTTTTCTGCAACTACAACGTTTCCCTGGAATTTGATTTTTGAAATTACAGTAGGCTTTCCTTCTTCAATTTTGAAAACGACATGAACACCATCATCTTTTCTTTCGTATGATGAAGTTACGGTTGCATTCGTAAATCCTTTTTCAAGATAACTGTTGCGTACAGCCCTTTCATCAAGAAGGACTTTTCCTTCGTTGAATACGTCTTTTTCCTTAATTGAAACAGCATCCTTCAGTTCGCCGTTACGGACCTGTCTGTTTCCTGAAAAAGTAATTTTTGCAATTACAGGATATTCTACGACAACAAAAAGAATCGTTACGCTTGATTTGTCTGCATCAGCAGGAACAGCCTGAGGTATAATGTCTTCAAAACAGTCGAGTGCGTAAACACGGTTGATAAGGTCAGCAAAAGAATCATCAGTAAACTTCTTTCCGATGAATGAACTTGTAATGCCTTCAAGGTCAGAAGCCTTTATTGAATTAAGTCCTTCGAAAAGAACTGATTTAATAGGTTTATCGTAATACCAGTCAGATGCATCCTGAGCAAAAACAAATGATCCTGAATACACAAAAATACTAAGAAGTAAAACTACAAATGACAGTCTTTTTTTATTCATAAAATCCTCTTTTTAAAACGAAAACTTCCATGACAATGTAATTGATGCAGCCGGAACCCAGCTTCCCGGATCAGTAAATCCTCCGTGCATAAAATCCATCATATCAGGAGCAAGACTCCATCGGATATTAGCAAAAGGTGACGAAACTTCAAATCCAATTTCAGGCTGGAACTGAAGGTTACTGAAACCATCTCCAGTCAGACTCTTGGAATCATCGTATGACCATCGCATCATAGCATCGGCATATAAAGAACTTCCGAAATATTTACCTATGTAAACAGTTGAATTGTCTAAAAAGTTACCCAGATTCAAGTCATTTACATTACCATTCTGCAAAATTCTCGTTGTATTCTGCATAATCGGCGTTCGTATTGAAAATATATCAAAATTCATGAAATCACGCAATGTATTTTCTATATTACGCAGGAAAGTAACCTGTAAACCGTAATCAAGACCTGTTGCTACAAGAAGGCTTCCTGCATTTGCATTAGGGTCATTAAGTATGTCTCCTGTTACAATCTGTCCAAGAAGCTCCATGATTTCTGTTTCAGATTTTACCGGCATAGATGAAAAGACAGGGTTAAAGTCAGAAATTGTCTGATTTTTTGAAGAAAGTGAAATAGTTACGTTATTTCCGTTGCTGTCCCTTTCGCGTGTTTCTGCCCTTAAAGTTACGTGCGGGTTAAAATTATCGTTTGTTTCGTTAAGGTCGACCTTTCCTTCCTTGATGTAGAAGTTTCTGTTGAGCCATGTTACTTCACCGCCCCTCAGCATGATATTGCTTTTTATGTTCCAGGTACCCTCTTCTGTATCCATAGAGATTGAAACCGGTGTCTGAGGAGCAATAAGGCCCCGCAAAACAGGATTAAGTATAATCTGAACTTTCTGACCGATCATAAGGTTCATGTTCATTTTAATGTTCCAGTTTGAAGGCATTTCCTGTTCTGCATTATCAGAAGAATTAAGGTTTGTAAGGGCCTTTATTTCCGTATCATGTACGTTTATGTCACCCAAAAGTTCTACATCATTGTCTGTAAGGAAAGCTTTTATGTTAAAGCCCGTAAAGCCCTTTATGCGGAACATCGGTATGTTTATGTCTACAGGAATGCCCTTCTTGTTGTCCGTTACTATTGATGCTTCGAGGTCCGTTAAGTTCCAGCGGTCAATTGAGGCTTCTGCCTTAACCGTAAAGCCTGCATTCTTCATGCGGAAGTTTGTCTTTGGAACATATATTTTTTCTGTATCAGAAATAATGCTCAGGGAATAGGCATAAATGTGTTCCGGTATAAAGTCCGGCATATTGAATTCAATATTCTTGAACTCGATTTTACCTTCGATTTCAGGGTCTGTACCTACTCCGTCAAGAGTAAGGCTTCCGGCAAAAGTTCCCTTGTAAAGAGTAAAACTGTCAGAATTTATAAGGTATGCAAGTTTGGAAAGGTCCGCATTTATATACTGACAGGCAAGTGAAATGTTAAGGCCCTGTGTTTTTCCTTCAACATGGAAATTAAGGGGCTTTGACTTGTCTACATCAATATAAAGGTCACCTTCCTTTGTATACCATGAAGTGAATCCAAGATAATCATCTGAGCTGAGGTAATATTTGTCAGGAGTTGCTGTAAGCGTAAATGTAAACGGCTGGAAATCATTCAAAAGGTTGCCCCGTACTTCCTGTGCCTCTATTGAAGCCGTAAAATATTCCGGAATGATATTCGGATTGTCATCACCAAGATTGGCTACATTGATTACAAGAGGAATCTCAAGGTTCTTATCCATGGCGTTCAGTTCAAAAAGAGAATCAAGGCTTCCGCTGAACTGTTCCACGTCAAAAATACCGTTTATCTGCTTGAATTCAGCACCTGCCCAGCTCAGCCTTGTATTTTCTACAGAAACTGTCCTGTTTTCCAGAAAGGCATTTCCTTCCGCATATAACGGCATACCGTTGAATTCCATTGAAAAACCGCTCACATTAAGCGAAACAAACGGATTGTTGAACGTACCGCTTACCGAAACAGAAGCTGTAACAGTATCGTCTGCAAGCTGCCCCTGTGCAAAACGAGAAACCTGTATTTTATTAAGTGATATTTCACCGTTAAAGTAAAAGTCATTTTTAATATGGTCGGAATCAATACTCAGTGCCATAGGATTAGAAACGCTGGTCCTTAACATAAAGCTTTCATCCGACAGAGGATTAGCCAGTCCCAGTTCCACATTCATTGAGTCAAAAATACCCTTGTTTATATTCCAAAGGAACTGTCCCTGTCCGTCCAGAGAAGAAGAATTATCCGTATACGAAATATTTGAAATGACAAAGCCGTCTTTATTTAACTTTGCAAGGAATTCGACTTTTGGCTCAAGTAATGTCTTTCCGCTGCTTTCTTCAATTGAAAAACGTGAAAAATCAGCTTCTATGCCGTATTTTTCAGAATAAGTCATGTCTACACGGCTGCTTAAAGAAAATACGTAGCTTTCTATTGCAACAGGAAGCGAAACAAATTCCAGCTTGCCTTTCATTTCCTTTTCTAACGAAAGATTTGCATCTAAACCGTAGTCTCCCGAAATGTCTATATACTGACCGCTGCTGTATGTACCCCTGAATGAATAAGGAATTGAGTTGACAACACAGTCTGAATCAAATGCAATTTCGTTACCGTCAGGGGAAATGTCTGCATTGAAACCTGCTTTTACAGTCTGATTGTTGTAAAGGAGGTCAAACTGCGAAACATGAACGCTTTCTTCACTTCCGTCAAATGAAAGAAGAAGCATCTGTCTGTCCTTCTTTGTATTGGCTATAAGTGAATACGGTGAATTGAACGAAAAAGTCTTAAAATCCGTAGATAGGTATATTTCATTCGTAAAGATGAACGGTTCAAGAGTCTGAGTTATTTTTCCTACAGAGTCTGCTATTGTACCATCAGTAACAGTCTTAACGACTCGTGCTACAGTATCAAGGAACAAGTCATTTACGCTGACCGAAGCCTGCATGAAATTACCGTTTTCGTAAGACCAGCTGCCGTTTATCTTGATTTCACCAGGCGTATCATAATCAATGTGGGAATAGTCATTCATAAGGAATTCAAAGTCTACTGAATCCCTTTCAGGTGTTGCCGTAAAGTCCAGCGCATTGAATTTTTCTTCGCCAAGGAACAGCTCCGGAATGAAAGCATGATAGCTGCCGTTCTGCATTTCAAGGAACAGGTCTGCACTTACAGTATTCTTATTGGGAAGTGTATACTGTTCAAGCATCATATAACCGTTAGGTTCAAGACGCGGAATGTTGAACGTACCTTCAAATGATGCAGTTACAACTTCTCCTGAGGCATCAAGGTAATTTATGTTAATATCGTTATTGTCTCCGTTAAGGCTGAATGAAATCATTTCCTGTGCTGAAAGAAGCTTTTTTGCCAGACTGATACTTCCTTTTGTACTCCAGTTTACTGCTTCACTGTCAAAATTGTAGTAAACAGATGAATCTGATGTAAGTGTCGTTCCGCTGAGTTTATTAAGGATATCATTTGTTTTCTTTATTTTTATAAAGCTTAACGGGTCCAGTTTTTCCGTATTTACACGGACAAGTACGCTTTCCTTCCTGAAATCATAGCTTCCTGTAATGCGGAGCGGAATAATGTTCTGTTTTGAATTGAATACTGCAAATCCATTTTCGAAACGGATAAGGTATTCGCTTTTTGTTAAAGTAAAATCTTCATCCTTCTTTTCGGAAACATTGAGCGTAAAGGAGCTGCCTTCAAGTTCACGGACAATAAGGCCTTCAAGAGAATAAACAAGACCTGCTGTTCCAAGATTTCCTGCATAAGCCGTAACAGTACCGTTCATCGAAGCAGAAAGTGAATCGTCATCACCGCCTTTCCTGAACTGAAGTCTTGAAGCCTCTGCATCGACATGACCAAAATCATCCCTGTAAACGAATTTTATCTTCTTTGCATTTACAGTAAACGGCAGGGGAAAAAGATAATCCTTTACTTCTTCGGAAATAAGCTCATCTTCATCAGATTCTGCTCCGTCAGAAAAAAGAGCTTCAAGCTTATGCGTATAGGCATTTTCCTTAGTGTTATCATATTCGTAGTAAATGTCAGACAAATTGAGTGCAGAAAAAGAATTCTTCCAGTCACCTTTAAGAAGATTCCTTACTTTATACTGAAGGGAAGCTTTCTTTACCTGAAGGATTTTTTCTCCCGTAGAATTGTCATATACCTCTATACCGTCTACATTGATTCTTGATAAGATTGAAGGAGAAATTGTTTTGTAAGTAAGGATAAGGTCTGTTTTTTCCGTGAACTGATTCAGGAAAATGGACTCATTTGTCTTAAGCACCTTCTTTACGCCATTATACAATGGGAACAGAACGGCTGTACCGGCTGCAATGAGTAAGAGAATTATTAAAATGCCAAGACCTGCCTTGCTTAACCGCGATTTCATAGGCTTTAACATTTAATAATAACAGATTATAATTGTTTATTAAAGGTATATTATGGTAATAAAAAATTTTATTGTTTTTGAAGGCATCGATGGAGCAGGAACTTCTACTCAGCTTAACGTATTGAAGGACAGGAATGACACAGGATCATTTCTTTTTACAGCAGAACCAACCGGCGCTGAAACAGGGCTTTTCCTGCGCAAAATGCTTAAGGGGGACATACCCGTCCAGCCGGTAACAGCAGCCTATCTTTTTGCAGCCGACAGAAACGAACACATAAACGGCACTCTCTGCATCAAAGACGACAGGCAGCTTGTTACGGGAGTTAAGGAAGCATGTGAAAAGGGACATACTGTAATAAGCGACAGGTATCTTTTTTCAAGTCTTGCCTACCAGAGCATTGACTGCGGCATAGAAATTCCACGCCTCTTAAACAGCACATTCCCGCTGCCGGAAAAACTGTTCTTCTTTGACATTGAACCGGAAGTTTCACTTAAGCGCATAACAGGCCGCGGTTTTACGGAAATATACGAAAAGGAAGACTTCCTTAGAAAAACAGAAGCCGCCTATAAAGCAGTTATAGCTGAATTTGAAAAAGACACAGATTCCGGCATGAAAATCATACATATTGACGCTACTTTGCCAAAAGATGAGATTTCAGCTTTAATCTGGAAGGAATTTAACTAATATCGACCACAAAATACGCCGAAAATGTGGGTATGAAGAAGTTTGTAGTATTCCTTATGCTCATTTCACTTACAGCAGCCTCATCTTTTGCCCATATGGTAAAATACAAGGAAGATTACTATAAGCTTTACCACGTACATCATCAGCAGCTTCCGGACGACTGCATAGAAAACATCTACTGGCTCGAAAAGGCAGTAAATGCTGACTTCTGCAATCCTCAGTATGCAGATGCCAAAATCGAAAACGAAAAACAGTGGGAAAAATACCGCTATCTTTTCCAGATGCACCTTAACCTCCGCCTTATTGAACAGCACTTAAGGCTTGGACGCATTTACGACAAACAGGTAGCATATTTCTACGACGCACCATGGAAAGAAGAATATCTGCGCGACCTTGAAAAGACACTTTCATGCTATAAAATCTGCTACACATACTGGCAGGAAGCAAAACTCTGGGCTGAAAAAGCAAGCACTGGCAAATTCAATTTCCTTTACATAACAGATTTACAGAACTGGGAAGACGAACGCGAACGCATAGCAACAGGCACTCTTGATTACGAAAAGATGCTCGACCGCGAAATAAAGCGTGTTCAGAACGTAATAGACACGTTTGTTGCAATGGATGATAAAACTTATTAAACTGACTGTATGAAGTCAAACAATTTTACTATCCGTTACCCTTCTGATTCAGGATTCAATCATTCCTGCATACAGTTTTTTGAAGGCGAACCGGATTTAGCTGCACTATTTTCAAAAGATTCATCAAGACGCGTTTTTGTTACAGATTCAAATGTAGCAGAACTTTCTTCAGTACAGAATTTCATTGGACAGTTTGAAACATTCATTAAATGTGAAGACGAAAAATCTCCCCTTCTTTCAGTCGGCAGGACAGTTGGCGTATCTGATTCTGCTTCAGGAAACATACTTGTTGTAATTAACGCAGGAGAATCATTCAAGACAATTGATTCCGTTCTTGCAATCGTTAAGGCTGCACTTGATGCAAACTTTGACAGGAACTGCATTTTTACTGCTATAGGCGGCGGCGTTATATGTGACATTACAGGATTTGCTGCTTCAATGTTCAAGCGCGGTGCAAATCTTGAATTTGTTCCAACAACACTTCTTGCAATGGTAGATGCTTCACTCGGCGGAAAAACAGGATGTGATTTCGAAGGCTACAAGAACATGACAGGAGCATTTTATCCTGCACAGAACATTTACATGTGGCCTCAGTTCGTACAGACACTTCCTCCAAAAGAATATAAATCCGGCCTTGCAGAAGCAATAAAGACCGCACTTCTTTTTTCAAAGGAAATGACTGAATGCTTCTAAAACAATATTGTACTTATTCTTGCCCGCGACAAAAAACTTGTTGAGCAGATAATAAAAGGCTGCGTTAAGGAAAAGGCCCATATCGTAGAAAAAGACTTCCGCGAAAAAGGAGAACGTGCTTTACTTAACTTTGGTCATT
>JAZUKU010000010.1:0-3025 GCA_045643485.1 Treponema sp.
CCCGAAAAACCTTGCCGTTAGCCCGAAATTTTATTAAATTCATAAGATAAAGATTAGTTTTATTCATATGGAGAACACAAATGGCAACATATCAGTTTCAGACTGAAGTAAATCAGTTATTAAAACTCATCATTCACTCAATGTACTCAAACAAGGACATTTTCTTAAGGGAAATCGTTTCAAACGCAAGCGATGCACTCGACAAGCTCAAGTATCTTACAGTTTCAGATGACAAATACAAGGGCATCACATTCAGTCCTCGCATTGACATTACTTTTAATGAAGAAAAGAAAGTTCTTACCGTACAGGATACAGGTATCGGTATGGACGAAAAGGATTTAGGCGACAATCTGGGAACTATCGCACGTTCTGGAACAAAAGCATTCATCGACATGCTCAACAAGGAATCAAAAAGCGGCGACTCTAATTTAATCGGTCAGTTTGGTGTTGGTTTCTATTCAGCATTCATGGCAGCAGAAAAAATTGACGTTTACACAAGAAAGGCCGGCGGTGACGGAAAAGCATGGCACTGGTCTTCAAACGGAACAAATTCTTACGACATTGAAGAACTTAAGCTCGACAGTGCAGAAGCAAAACAGTACGGCTTTGACAAACCTGAAACAACTGGTTCTGCAATCGAAATGCACCTTAACG
Organism: Treponema sp.; assembly: GCA_045643485.1. Taxonomy (GTDB): domain Bacteria; phylum Spirochaetota; class Spirochaetia; order Treponematales; family Treponemataceae; genus Treponema_D. Next base: position 655 of record JAZUKU010000010.1, read on the forward strand.
ACGACAGCAAGGAATATGCTTCACGCTGGAAGATTGACGAACTTATCAAGAAATATTCAAACCACATTGCTTTCCCAATCTATTCACACTACACACAGAAAAAGTATGACGACAAGGGAAACGCAACAGGCGAAGAAAATAAAGTTGAACAGGTTAACACTGCAAGCGCATTGTGGAAACGCAACAAGAGCGAACTTAAGAAAGAAGACTACAACGACTTCTACAAGACAATTTCGCATGACGGACAGGATCCTCTTCATTACGTACACACACATGCTGAAGGAACACAGGAATACACAACACTCTTCTACATTCCTCAGCAGGCACCGTTTGACTTATACCAGGCAGACTACAAAAGCGGCGTAAAGCTTTACGTAAAGCGCGTTTTCATTACAGACGACGACAGGGAACTTCTGCCAACATACTTACGCTTTGTACGCGGTGTAATCGACAGCGAAGACTTACCTCTTAACGTAAGCCGCGAAATTCTCCAGCAGAACCGCATTCTTGACAACATCAAGAATCAGTCAGTAAAAAAGCTCCTTGGTGAATTCAAGAAACTCGGCGAAGCAGCAGACAAGGCACGCAAGTCAGAAACACCAACTGATGACGAAAAAGCATCAATCGAAAAATGGAATAAATTCGTAACAGCATTCAATCGTCCTATGAAGGAAGGCCTTTACCAGGACTTTGCAAACCGTGACGAAATTGCAGACATTGTACGCTTCAAGTCAACAGACCCAAGCGGAACTGGCGACGGCAACTGGACAAGCTTTGCAGAATACGTTCAGAGAATGAAGCCTGAACAGAAAGGCATTTTCTATATCACTGGAACTGACGAAAACAACCTTCGCGAAAACCCATTGCTCAAGGCATATACAGCAAAAGGCTTTGAAGTACTCATCATGGCAGATGACATTGACGACATCATCATACCGGGTGTTGGTAAATACAAAGACTTTGACCTTAAGGCAGTAAATAGAGCCGGCAGTGACGAAGATCTTGGCGGTGACAAGGAAGAAGCTAAAAAGAAGGAAGAAGAATTCAAGCCTGTTGTAGAAAAGATTAAGAAGGCATTGGGCGACCGTGTTAAGGAAGTAAAGCTTTCCAAAACATTAAGCGGCGACAACCCAAGCTGCATTGTTGTAGATGAAAACGATCCTTCTTACCAGATGGAACGCATGATGAAGGCAATGGGACAGGCTGCACCTGAAACAAAACCAATTCTTGAAGTTAACGGCGACCACCCTGTTGTAGCAAAAATCAAGTCTTCAGAAGACGAAGCATTCATTGCTGACGTAAGTGAAGTTCTTCTTGACCAGGCACTTCTTATCGCAGGTGTTGAAATCAAGAACCCGGCAGAATTCATCAGGCACATGAACAATCTGTTGAGCAAATAAAACAATAAATTTCTTTGAACAATGATAAGATCCGCTGAGGTACAGCAAATGTATTTCAGCGGATTTTTTTTATCATGATTATACAATCCATTTTATTTCTGAGCCCAAATCTGCAGCTTGGCAAAAAAATCTTCCAGAATATATCGTGAATCAATATCCGTATAAATTCTGATTACAGGATTTCCTTTTCCAAACGAAGAAGAAGTATCATCGTTAATAAAAGGAGCCTCGTGTTCAATATAGTGACCGCAATCAGCATTAAGCGCTACAGCAATTGCAGGTGAATCTCCCAAAGACCAGCTTTCCCCTTTACACCAACCGGCAGCAGGAGAATTATTGTAAGCAATCATATTTTCAAACAAGTGTCTGCCAATTTTTCCATACGGTAAAACCTTAAGTTCAAGTTCTGCAAGACCAACAGTAATTGTCCCGTACACACTCGAAGGAACAAGCCATAAATTCTTTGCATTACTCAAAACAAAATTGGCAGCAGGAACATCATTTCCGGAATTAAATTCACGCCATGGAACTTCTTTTAAACCGTGAGTTCCAATCCATACAATAGTCATTCTGTTAAGAATTTCCGGACACTTCTTAACTGCAACAGCAACATTTGTAATTGCCCCCTGACACAAAACAAACAGCGGATTTGCATCATCTTTTAAAGCTTCAGAAATTAAAAAATCTACAGCAGCAGAAGTTTTTTCAGGATTACATTCGTTCATAGGACCTTCTTCGCCCATAAGAACAGGTATATCTAAATCCATACAGTCAAGAATTGTCCTGACTTCATCATAACTTCGCTTAACAGAACCAGGAACCGCAAAATGTTCAGCAAGGATTCCTTTTACTATAAGCTTTGGACTAAGAAGCGCCTGAACAATTGCAAACGGATCGTCAGCTTCACATGCAGCATCTGTATCAATAATTACCCTAAGTTTTTTTTCCTGCGGAACTGTAAATTTAAACAT
>JAZUKU010000011.1:0-19674 GCA_045643485.1 Treponema sp.
AAGAAAAAGCCTCAGAAATACGTTTTCCCGCGTCAGATTGCAGTTTATATTGCAAGACAGATAACAGAATATTCCTTCCCTGAAATCGGCAACGAATTTGGCGGAAGAGATCATACAACAATAATGCACAGCTTTGAAAAAATTGAAAATGCACTCAAAACAGATTCAGCTTTAAACTCAACTATTCAGCTGCTTATAAGGGAAATAAAAGACTATAGAAAATAAGGAATTGGTAAAAAAAACAAGACAACTTGTGCAGAATATGATACAATTCTGTGTAAATCTTGTTGATAAGTTTAAAAGTTGTGGAAAAGTGGAAAAACGGTGGATTTAAACCAAAAGTTTTACACAGTTTAACTTTTTTAATTATAACGAATTAAAGTAGTTATTCAGAAATTCACAGCCCTTATTATTACTATTATTAAATTTATAAATTTAATATAAAATAAAGATTTGTAGAAATCTTTTGAATAAAAACAGGAAGTAATCAAAAGCTTTGAAAAATAAAAAAAGCTTAAGGAGAAATATATGAAGTTTACTTTTGACAGAGATGCAATGATTAAAGAGATTAGCATTGCACAGGAGATTATCTCTACTAAGAATGCAGGATCTATTCTTTCCAATGTATTGCTTTCTGCTAAAGACAATACACTTTTAATTAAAGCTACTGATATTAAAGTTAACTTTGAAACAAAAATTCCAGTACAGATTGAAGAAGAAGGTTCAACAACTGTTTATTGTGATAAGTTTATGGGAATCCTTAATTCTTTGCCAGAAGGTGAAATTGAATTCAATCAGACTTCTGATGGTGAAGATCAGGCAATTGTTGTAATAATCAAACCTGTTGCTAAAAAAATCAATTTCAAAATCAAGAGTATGTCTCAGGAAAAATTCCCTGAATTTGATTCTGCAGAGAATGTACCTTATTTTGAAGTTCCATCACAGGAAATTAAAGATATGATTTGCCAGACTGCATTTGCAGTTAGCGAAGATGAAACACGTTACTTTATGAACGGTGTTTACTTTGAAAAAGAAGGTGACAAATTAAATCTTGTTGCTACAGACGGCCGCCGCTTAAGCTATGCTTCTAAAGAATTACTTGCTGGTGTTAACGAATTCCCTGCAGCAATTGTTCATCCAAAAATTCTTAACATTATTCTTAAACATGCACCGGCTGAAGGAAACATTTCTATTTCGATTGTAGATAAAATGATTTTCTTTAAGTTTGGTAACTATAAGTTTGGTTCTGTTTTACTTGAAGGTCAGTTCCCTAACTACAAGCGCGTTATTCCTGAACAGCAGAAATATGCATTCAAGGTAACAAAGAGCGATTTGATTTCTGCCCTTAAGCGTGTAGCTTTGATGGTTGACAAAAAAGCAGGACGCATTTATTTCAACATTGAATCTGGCATACTTAAGATTACTTCTCAGCAGTCAGACATGGGTAGTGCAGACGAAGAAATTCCTTGTGAATACGACGGCGACAGTTACACAATTGCACTTAACTACCGCTATGTAGAAGAACCATTACGTGGAATTGATTCAGAAAAGATTACATTTGAATTTACAGAAGTTATGAAGGCTGTAACAATGAAATCTGAACCTGCAACATATTACTTCCATGTAATCATGCCAATGCAGACAGAGTAGAGTGCCTTTTCTTTCATTATCTACAGTAAATTTCCGCAATCTGCAGAACTCAACAATAGACCTCCTTTCTAAGGAGGTTTATTTTACTGGCGAAAACGGTCAGGGTAAGAGTAATCTGCTTGAGGCGTTATATTATTCTTCTTACGGTTCTTCATTCAGGACTCATACAGAAAGCGAACTTATCAAAAACGGTGAAAAGGGAATGAGTATTCACGCAATGTTTCGTGAAGAAAATAATTCTGTTCACACAACTTCAATAAAATTAGTCGACGGAAAAAAGCATATCGAAAAAGACGGGAAGACTTTGCATGACCGTAAGGAAATGGTTAACACAATGCCGTGCGTTCTTTACAATCACGATGATCTTGATTTTGCAATTGGTGAACCGGAACGCCGCCGCTTTTTTATAGACCAGTCGTTAAGTATGTACGACCTTATGTACATTGATGTAACCCGCCGCTACAAGAAAATTCTTAAAAGCAGAAATACTTCACTTAAAGAACAGAAGTATGATCTGCTTGATGTTTACGACATGCAGCTTATTCAGAACGGAATTGAAATTCAAAAGAAAAGGAATATGGCAATTTTCCAGTTCAATCAGATTTTTGGTAAGCTTTACGAAAATGTTACGGGAATCAGCGGTTTGACAATTAAGTATGAACCTTCCTGGAAAAAGCAGTCACATAATGAAGATACGGCCGGCAGTTTGAATTTGCCTTCTGAAGATGAAGTAATGTATATTCTAAAACAGAAGCGCGATGCAGATAAAATAATGGGAACAACAATGAGCGGACCTCACCGTGATAAAATTGTTTTTGTTCACGAAGGAAAGCAGTTTGTTCCAAAAGCATCTACCGGTCAGCGAAGATTAATTGCGTTGATTCTTAGGACAGCGCAGGCAGTTTATTACACACAGATTACCGGAAAAAAACCGGTGCTTCTTATGGATGACGTACTGCTTGAGCTTGATCCTGATAAGCGTGAAAAAGTAACTTCTTTGCTGCCGGAATACGACCAGCTTTTCTGTACGTTTTTGCCTGGTGAACCTTACCAGAGATACAGACACGAAACAACAAGAATTTATTCCATAAAAAACGGCTGTTGGGAGGAAGTGCATGAGTGACGAAGTAATGAACATGAGTCAGATAATTTCAAATGCATTTAAAAACATACGCTGCGAAGATGTGGAAAATGCAAACAAACTGTTTGACGTATGGAAGGAAATATTGTTCAGCATAAAAGGGGCTGGTTCCTTTAACAATCCGGGAAACCGTTTTGAAGGACAGAATCTGTTTGATCATTCCAGGATAATTGATTTGAAAAACGGCATGCTGTTGGTTGAAGCAGATCATCCTGGCTGGATTCAGCTTTTACAGATGCACAAAAATTACATACTTACGGGCTTAAGGAAAAAAGTGCCTGAATTGAAAATAAGCAACATGGTTTTTAAACTGAAGGGCGCCGGCGGTGAACTTGCAGATGTCAGCAGAACCGATTATTCCGTAGAAGAAGCAAAAAAGAACATACAGATTGAAATTGATAAAGAAGAAAAAGAACTGCAGCAGATAGAAGAAAAGCTGGAAAAAAGCAAAAACAGCGGAAATTCAGCTCCAAAAAAGCCTTTACCCCCTGAATTACAGGCAATCTTTGCAGATTTAGAGAAAAGTATGTTGACCAATTTGGAAAATAAATGATATATTTTCACCTACTACATTCACGTTTTTTTTAGGAGTCTAATATTATGTTACGTACATATCAACCAAGCAAATGTAAACGCAATAGAAAATTCGGTTTCCGCGCTCGTATGGCAACAAAAGGTGGCCGTATGGTTTTAGCTCGCAGAAGAGCTAAGGGTCGCCATAAGTTATCTGTAGCAGACGAAAAGAATAAGTACTAATTTTCTATTCAGGATGGAAACAGACTTGTTAAGAATGGGACGTTTTACTGTTAAAGAACATATAAAGCGTCCTGTTGACATCCAGAAATTATTTAAAACAGGGCAGAGGGTCAGTGTAGCAGGAGCAAAGCTTTTCTACTCACTGAATGATAAAAACTTCAACAGAATAGGGTTCCCTTTGCCTCGCGGTTATGGAAATGCGGTAGAAAGAAATAAATCTAAACGCTATAGCCGTGAAACCTATCGTTCTTTTAAAGCACACCTGAACACCGGATACGACATGCTTTTGCTTGTTTATCCTGGAAACGACTCGTTCAGCACGCGGTGTGAACAATTTCGAACATTATGCCAGAAAGCAGGTTTATTAAAGGAATAAGGAATTTCTTTGTCAAATTCTTTGTTCTTTTAATCCGTTTTTATCAAGTTTGTATCTCGCCATTATTTCCAGCATGCTGCAGGTATACGCCTACGTGTTCGCAGTACGCAATGGAAGCAATTAAGAAATACGGTCCTGTAAAAGGGACTTATCTTGCGATCAGAAGAATACTTAGATGTAATCCGTACCATAAGGGCGGATATGATCCTGTTCCGTAAGAAATATAAACAAGAGAGGAAATACATTTATGGACAAAAACACCATTTGGGCAATTGTTTTGTCTGCAATCGTAATTATCGCTTCTATGTTTATTCAGAATGCATATATTCTGCCAAAGCAGCAGGCTAAAGCACAGGCCGCTGAAGAACAGCAGAAACTTGAGCAGGCTGAAAAAGAAGAAGCAGCAGTTGCAGCAAGCGAAACAATTTCTACTTCATTAGAACAGCTTGATGTTGATGGAGAAAATGCAGTTCAGGAAGAAAACATTCCGGAAGAAACATATACTCTTGAAACAGAAAAAGTTAAGGTAGTCTTTACAAATAAAGGTGGAGACGTTATCAGCTACCAGCTTAAAAATCAGTTTGACCTTGATACAGGTGATGATGTTCAGATGGTAGACAGCGTTACTTCTTCAAACAGGGCATTTGCTCTTTCATTTGGAGATTCAAAAGGCTCTGTTCTTAACGAAACATTCAGCTGCAAAAGAATTGATGATTACACAATCGGCTTTTACAGAGACTATTTTGTTAAGGATGATCTTGGTAACGAAAATAAAGTTCAGATTAGAAAAGTCTATAACTTTAAGCCTGATGATTATCTGTTCCGCCTTGATGTATCTGTTGATTCAGGTGCTGACGGAAAGGGTCTTAATGTTAACGGAGCAGCTTATACATTACGCTCATCTCCGCAGATTGGTCCGTACTACAACATTAAGGTTAACCGCAACGATGTAAGGCAGTATGTTTCTTACAACGGTCAGAAAAAATTTTCAAAGAACTTTGGCGAAAAGACTTACAGCAAGCCTTACGTTTGGTCTGGTGTAGCAGGCAAATATTTCTGTGAACTTATTAATCCTGTAACTCCAACAACAATGTCTCCTGATGTAGTATGCTCAACTGCTTTAACAGATGATTATGCTAACTCACAGATTTTCATGACAAGACTTCCTGTAGAGCAGCCTTCTGTTACAGATTCTTACTATATTTACGTAGGTCCTAGAAGCGAAAAAGAATTAGTTAAATACAACAACAAGGACAAGAATGTATGGAACTTATATAACTCTAAGTACAATGAAGCTTTGATGAGCGGTACTTTCTTAAGCATTGGCTTTGTAGAAAAGTTCCTTAAGTGGGCACTTGAAATGCTTAACAAGTGGATTAACAACTGGGGTATTTCAATTATTGTTCTTACAATTATCCTTAAGCTTTTGCTTTTCCCTCTCAACAAAAAGAGTGCAGAAGGTTCTGTTAAGATGCAGGAAATTCAGCCGCAGATGTCAGCCATTCAGGAAAAGTATAAGGACAATCAGCAGAAGCTTAGCGAAGAAACTCAGAAACTTTACAAAGAAGCTGGTTACAATCCGTTGAGCGGATGTCTGCCAATGATTTTACAGATGTTCATTCTTATTTCATTGTTCTCTGTATTCAACAATTACTTTGAGTTCAGAGGAACAATGTTCATTAAGGGATGGATTGAAGACCTTTCTAAGGGTGACAGTATTTTTAGTTGGGAAAAGAATATTCCAATTATTTCTTCTTTCACACAGAACAATCTTCGCTTACTGCCAATTATTTATACTGTATCTTCACTTCTTATGTCTAAGCTCAGTGGTAGTGCTAATGCAGCTACTGCAGGTCAGAGCCAGAGCACAATGAAGTTTATGACATACGGTTTCCCAATCATGATTTTCTTCCTGTTCTACAACACACCAGCTGGTCTGCTTCTTTACTGGAACATCAGTAACATCATTCAGATTGGTCAGCAGTTCATCATCAACAAAATGATGGCAAAGAAAAGAGCACAGATTGAATCAAACAAAAAGCCTGTAAACAAAAATGAATTGAAGTTTAAGGGCGGAAAGAAAAAGACACGCTAAAACAGAATCTAATTAGTAGAGGTTTATTATGATATACGAATTCGAAGGAAAGACAGAAAAGGAAGCCATTGAAAAGGCAGCACAGGAACTTGGTCTTGAAAAGGATCAGTTTGATGTAGAAATTCTTGAAACACAGAAGAACATGCTTTTCAAGAGAGGCTTTGTAAAAATCAGAGTACATACTGTTGATACTGCAGATTATGTTGCTCCAGAATTTGAAGGATCTGTTCCTAATGCAACAGCAAGAGCATCTAATCCAAATTTAGTTGCTAATCCATTACCACAGGATGAATTTGAAGAAAAGCTCTTAACTTTTGTAAAAGAAATGATTACAAAGATGGGCTATGAAGTAACTGTAGAAGTTATGTTCCGTGAAGAAAAGAAAATTGGAATTAAGCTTACAAGTGCAAGCTCATCAATTCTTATTGGACGTAAGGGAAAGAATCTTGATGCAATGCAGCTTCTTGCTAACGTATATGCAGGTCACCTTGGCCGCGAAGATGTAAGAATCATTCTTGACAGCGAAAACTACAGAATCCGCCGTGAAGAAAGCCTTGTTCGTCTTGCTTACACAACAGCAGACAAAGTACGCTCAAGCCGCAATTCAATTCTTCTTGAACCGATGAATCCTTTTGAAAGACGCCTTATTCACACAACACTTAACGATATTCCTGATATTGAAACAAAGAGTGAAGGTGAAGGTCTTTACAAACAGGTACGTGTTATTTACAAGGGTGTTCGTTAATAAAGAAAGATTTTAATTGTAAACTAACGGTTGTTAGTAAAAAAATTACCGTTAGTATGCAAAAAGAGTCAAAAAAGAAGAAAAAACAGTAAAACTAACTAACGTTAGTTAGTAGAATTGCATAAAAAACATCCGTTAGTAAGGAAAAAGATGAATAAAATCAATAAACTAACTAACGGTCGTAAGTATATAATAAGGAAGTGATCTTATACTAACGGTCGTTAGTCTATTACAGGAGAATAGTTTGTCTTTTAATATAAGAAAATTAACAGTTCTAAGCGTTTCATTAATAATGATAGCAGCATCTGTAATGCCTTTGAATGCATTGACAGTTGAGCAGATTTTACCTGAAAAAACAGTTACTGCTTTAAAGGAAAAAGGACGTCTCGTTAATACACGCTATATGTCAGAAACTGTAGAACTTATTTATAAGCCAGATACTCCTCTTGTAAAAATAGCTGCTGATGTTTGGCCTGCAGCAAAAGAAAAGCCTGTATATTATTCCGAACAGATTTATCTTCTGAATAAAAAGACACTTGGTTCCGGAAATCCTGAAAAAAATAATATTGAATATGCTTCAAAAGTTTTGCGTTCAGCAAGCAAGATGCAGGATATGCAGTATTATTCAAATACGGATAAAAAAGTAACAACTTTGTACAAAGAATGTTATTGTATAAAAGGGCCAAAGAACAGGGAAAAAGTTGCTGATGACACGGAAGGTTCTGCTGACGGAAAAATTCTTTACTGTCTGCAAAACGATCACTCGTTCGGTAAAACAGAATACCGTCTGGAATATCATCAGACTGCAGATGAAATTAATGCTAACTATATAAATATTTCTCCTCTGTATGTAGGAATATTTAAAGGCGTTGATGCAGATGATCTTATGATAAGCATAGTAATGACAGACTGTGGAGAGGATTTTGTTGTTTACATGCTTGTCAGGGCAAAAATTCCTGCAGTAAAAATGCTGGAAGATTCTATGAACGATTCATTCAGTTCACGACTGGATGCAATTTATAAATGGTTTATTGAGCAGTTTATCTGAAAAAAATCTGCTTGATAAAGGAGGACCATTATGAAAAAAATGATATGTGCACTGCTTTTTGGCTGTGTATTATTATCCTTTGGAGGATGCAAACCTATGGGAAAAAACGTAAAAGGTATTGAAGGAAAAGATGGACTTTTTGCAGTAATGAATACTTCAAAAGGTGACATTGTTTTGGAACTGTATTACAAGGAAACTCCTTTGACTGTAACAAATTTTGTTGGTCTTGCTGAAGGAACTTTAGATGCAGCTAATGGAAAGAAATTTTATGACGGATTAAAATTCCATCGTGTAATTGCTGACTTTATGATTCAGGGTGGAGATCCAAAGGGTAACGGTACAGGCGGTCCAGGATATAGATTCCCAGATGAAATAGTTGATGAATTTAAGTTTACAGGTCCAGGTATTCTTGCTATGGCTAATGCTGGTGCCAACACAAACGGCAGCCAGTTCTTCATTACACACGTTGAAACACCATGGCTCGACGGTAAGCATACAATCTTTGGTCATGTAGTAGATGATGACAGCCAGAAGGTTGTTAACGCTGTTGCTCAGGGCGATTTAATCAATTCAGTAACAATTATCCGTCAGGGTAAGGATGCAGAAAAGTTTACAGCTACTCAGGCTGATTTTGACAGGCTTGTTATGGAAGCTGGTAAGAAAGCTCAGGAAGCTAAAGCAAAAAAACTTGCTGCAAAAATTGCTGAAGTTGAAAAGAAGTTCCCTGGTTATGAAAAAGATGCAAACGGTATTTACTACAAGATTACAAAAGCTGGTAAAGGTGACAAATGCGGTAAAGGCAAAAATGTAACTGTTGAATACAAAGGCTATTTTGTTGACGGTCAGATTTTTGACGGTTCTGCAAAGCTTGTAAAAGGCGGACATGAACCTTTGGACTTTACAACAGGCATTGGTCAGATGATTCCAGGCTTTGACATTATGACTCAGGATATGTGTCTTGGTGAAGTTAGAACTTGTGTTCTTCCACCAGATATGGCTTACGGTGAAAGAGGTATTCCTGGTGCAATTCCGGAAAATTCTTTCCTTGCATTTGACATCAGTCTTGAAAAGATTAAATAAATTTTTTTGCAGACAATAGCAGTTTTGCCAGAAGACTTTTTCTGCTGACAACAGCTGCTTTGCAAAAGAAAGCCATGCTTAAGATGAAGATTATTTCATCAAGAGTGTGGCTTTTTTGTTTTTAAATAAGTATTTTTTATAAAGATGCTTTTGTTTTAAGAAGAATGATTTATGCGGTGTTTTTAACTTTTGCGGATTGTGGTAAACTTTTAATATTCGGATATGATTTACTGAAATAAGATTTGCTGAGATGCGGGTTTTTATGGCGGAAGAAAAAACTTTTACAGAATACAGAATCTCTTTTTTTGCAGCGCTTTGTCTTTTTCTTGCGGCTGTAGAATATGCCATTCCTAAACCGTTTCCGTTCCTGCGGTTAGGGCTTGCAAATCTGCCTGTTCTTCTTGCGGCCAGAAAATTTAATTTTAAGGAATATGTTTTACTTGTTTTGTTTAAGGTTCTTGGACAGGCTTTGATAAGCGGAACTTTGTTCAGTTATGTGTTTTTGTTTAGTGCTGCGGGGAGTGTGGCGAGCGCCTTAGTCATGTATCTGTTGAGCAGAGGGCAGCTTATTTCTTGCGTGGGTATATCGCTTGCCGGCGCGTTGGCAAACAATTGTGCTCAGTTACTCTGCGCAAGATTCATTATGTTTGGGGAAAACGCTAAGTATATAGCTCCGGTTTTGCTGATTTGCGGATTTGTTTCAGGCATACTGCTTGGGGTGTTTGCACAATGTTTTGTCGAAAAGTCGCAGTGGCTGAAGAATGTGTCTGTTTGTGGAAAAGATGAGGCTTCTGTGGATAACTCAGCTGTATCTGTGGAAAAAGGTACAGATTCAGAAGAAAAGACATCTGTAACCGTAAATTCGCGAATTTCTGTGGAAAAAGGCTGTGGAATTGTGGAAAAGTTGGGTACAGTTCTGCTTTTTGCTGTTATGATTGGATTTTTATTCCTTAAATCTGTACCCATTGTGTGGGGATGTGTTGTTTTCTTCTACATATTTGCAATGATTAAGCGGGAAGGCCGTGTAAAACTGATGCCGTCTGTATTCATTACGCTGACTGTAACGGTTTTTGCTTTGTTTAATCCGTTTGGGCGTGTTTTGTTTACTTTGGGAAAATTCCGCATTACTGAAGGCGCTTTGCTTTCCGGTCTGCACAGAAGCGGCATCCTTTGCGGAATGGTATTTCTTTCTCAGATTTTTGTCAGCAAAAGAATTAAGCTTCCTGGAAAAGCAGGTGTTCTTGTTTCCAATGTGTTTATTATACTGGATACTCTTGGTCAGAAAAGAATTAAGTTTGAAAAGGGAAAAATAATTGAATCAATAGATAATCGTCTTTGCGAAATATGGAATAAGGAAAGGGGCATTGCTTAATGAATTACAGCGAAGAAATCAATAAATTACCGATAGCTCCTTTTCTTGACGAAATCTGTGAACAGTTAAAGAGTTCTCCTTCAAGATTCCTTTTGCTTACTGCGGAAACTGCTGCAGGAAAATCTACTGCTTTGCCTGTTGCGCTTTTAAATCATTTTGACAAAAACATTCTGATGCTTGAGCCGCGTCGTCTTGCTGTTCTGAATATTGCTTCACGCGTGTCGTATCTTCTTGGTGAAGAGACTGGAAATACATGCGGTTACCAGATGCATCTTGAAAATAAAACTTCTTCCAGAACACGTGCAGTAATTTTAACAGAAGCTATTCTTACGAGAAAGCTGCAGTCTGATCCTTTGCTTGAAGGAGTATCTGTTGTTGTAATCGATGAATTCCATGAGCGTTCCATTCATGCTGATCTTGCACTTGCGTTTTTAAAAGAAGCTATGGAAATGCGGGATGATTTATTTGTTGTTGTAATGTCTGCAACAATTGAAGCTGAACGTATTTCGCATTATTTAAATGACTGTCCTGTTGTTAAAGTTCCGGGAAGAAATTTTCCTGTTGAAGTTACGTATGCTGGAAACAAAAATATTTGTGACACAATTATTTCTGAATCGAAAAAACTTAATTCGGAAAACAATTCAATTCTTGTTTTTCTTCCGGGTATTTCTGAAATAAGAAAAACAAAAGCTGAGCTTGAAGAAAAAAAATGTGATGAAGAAATACTTATTTTGCACAGCAGTATTTCTTTTGACGAACAGAAAAAAGTTCTTGCTCCACCAAAAGATAAATCTAAAAAAAGAATAATTCTTTCGAGTGCAATTGCAGAAACTTCACTTTCGGTTCCGGGAATTGCTGTTGTAATAGACAGTGGTCTTGCAAGAGTTAATTTGTTTAACAGAAATGCGGGTATGGAAACTCTTGTTACGCGAATGGAAAGTGTATTCAATGCTGAACAGAGAAAAGGCCGCGCAGGTCGTCTTGGTCCTGGAAAGTGTGTGCGCATGTGGAATGAAAATGAAATTCTTACAAATGAAACTCCACCGGAAATTCTCCGCACAGATTTATGTTCTTTGGTTTTAGAGTGTGCTGAATGGGGAATAGACAATCCGCAGAATCTTTCTTGGCTTGATGAACCTTCTGCAGAATCATGGAATCAGTCTGTTGAACTGCTTGAGCTTCTTGGTTGCGTTAAGGAAAATAAAATTACTGCAAAGGGAAAATCCTGTTTGACTTTGGGCTTACATCCGCGGTTAGCGTGTGTTGCTTTAAGCGGTTTGTTAACGGAAAACATTCCTGAAGCAGCAGGTGTTGTTTTAAAATATTCTTCGTATGCAGAAGCAGCTCCTTTTGTTCAGAAAAATTTTCTTGCTGATCTTGAAAGGCGTGTTTCCAAGAGTGCGCATTATATTCCGTCAGAGAAAAAAATTCTTTCGAAAGAAGAAATGCTTTTGTGCGGTTTTCCTGACAGAATTGCTGTACGCAAACAGATTGTACGTGAAAAAAGTATTTATGCTTCGTATCAGTTTCCGTCTGGAAGAATTGCAAATCTTTTTGATGACAGGCAGATTTTTCCTGAATACATTATTGCGCCTGTTGTTGATGCAGGTGAGCGCAGTGGAAAAATATTTGCTTACGAAGAAATACAAAAATCTTCTGCAGAAAAATGGCTTGAACAGAATTCGTCTGTCGTAACAAAAACTTTTTTTGATGAAGAGAATTCTCAGTCGCAGAAATTAATTAAAAAAGAAATAAAGTGTTTTGGAAAAATAATCCTTAGTGAAAAAAAACTTACAGCTGATTCAAAGGATTATGCTGAAGCTGTATGCAATGCTGTTGAAGAAAAAGGTATTGAATGGCTTCCTCTTAATGACGGCTGCAAAAAATTTCTTCTTCGCGTAAAGTTTTATCTTGATAATCAAAATGAATATACTGGCATAAAATTAAGTGAAGAAAAAAATTCCGAACTTAAAAATAAATTTGATAATCTGCAGAAGAATGCAAATGAATGGCTTGTTCCTTTCTTAACTGAAAAAAATTCCTTGAATGCAAACAATGTATTCAATGCACTCAACTGGTATCTCGATGGCGAAGAAATCAATAAATATGTTCCGGTTGAAATAAAGCTTGCAAACGGAAAAAAACGTAAGCTTGTTTACGAGGAACAGAATGGTAAAATAATTCCTGTGCTTGAAGTTATAATTCAGCATATATTCGGCTGCTTTGAAACTCCGAAAATTCTTGGCGTTCCAGTTTTACTGAAGCTGCTTTCTCCGGCGAGAAGACCTTTACAAATTACGAATGATTTGGGAAACTTCTGGAAAGAGACTTGGCCTGAAATCTGTAAGGAAATGAAGGGCCGTTATCCTAAGCACAACTGGGATTACCGTATTGCAACAGAGGAAGATTAAATGACAGAAAAACAGTATGAAGCTTTTTGTGAATTCAGAAATTCGTTTAAGAAAAAATGCGCTGAATGGAATAAGCTTAGTGCAGAATTGTTTCCGTTACAGAAAGCAGTGTATGAAAAGGATACGCCTGAATATCCGCTTGAAAATGCTGTTGTTTACAATACAAGTCTTGATTCAATAACGCAGTCTGATGACATTCATCTTATTGTAGTTGGTGACAATCCGGGTAAGGAAGAACAGTTTGAAAAAAACAGAAAGTATCTTGTTGGCCAGAGCGGCAGGATTGCAGAAGGATTTTTTCGCCGTAACGAAGAGCTTAACACTGACTTCAGGAAAAATGTAATTATCTTAAACAAAACGCCTTTGCATACTGCTAAGACAAAGCATTTAAATTACTTAATGGCAAAAGGCGGTGCGGAAATAAAAAATCTTGTTCTGGAATCGCAGCTTTGGATGGCAGAAGCAACTGCTGTCCTGCATAAAAAATTAGTTGATGCTGCAGCAGAAAATTCTTTTGTTCCTGAACTGTGGCTCGTAGGTTACGCTGAGCTTAAAGGCAAAGGAATATTTATTCCGTACAGAAATAAACTTCTTGAAGAATACAGTAGCTGTCCTGAATGGGAAAAGGTTTTTGTTTACCAGCATTTTTCAATGAACAGATTTTTGATTGACCTAAAAACTTATCGTGAACAAAAAAATTCCCTGTCCTTAAAACTGTCTCTTGAAGAGCTTGGTCATAAGCACAGGGATGAAATTTTCATTCAGTAAATTTTATCGGCTCATCTGGTTTAAGCGGTTATCTAATTCAAGTATGCGGTTTTTTAAAGTCCTTACCTGATCCAGGCTGGAAATGATTTTTGATTCCATATAAGCGTCTGCCAATGTTCCGTCAAAGAAGAAATCAGCAAATGTTGAAAATCCGCCTAACTGCATGCGGTAATCTGTTGGAATGTAAATATCCTTTAATTCACGCTGTAATTGTCCTAAAAGGTAATTGATTTCGTTCATTACGTTGCTTGCGGAATTAAGCTTTGAGTGTTTGATTAAATCAACCAGTAAACCGCCGCCAAGTAAATCGACTACACCCCAGTTGCGTGCACTTTTGAATTTAGCTTCTGCTTCATCAATTAACGGAAGAAGCCTGTTGATGATTACTTTTACATCCTGAATTTCTTTTAAATTGTCTGTCACAAAAATCTCCTTTCAAATTTTTATGTTTCAAAAGTACAGTATTAAAAATGAGCGCGTAAATCAATAGTTTTGCAGAAAAAAGTGAAAAATATTTTTTGTTGCGGTATTTGTATTTTGGGAATAGTATTGAATGTATGAAAGTAAATATTATTGAAATGCCTTTGGATTACGGAGCAAGCCGTCACGGAAGTGATATGGGCCCTTCTGCAATCCGTCTTGCTGGCCTTACTGCTAAGCTTGAAAATCTTGGTCATAAAATACTTAGTCACGATAACAAAATTGCCATTGAGCCGCAGGAATATGCTGAAATTGGCGATAATCCTAAAGCAAAATATCTTGGTCCTATTGTAAAAGCATGTAATCTTCTTGCAAAGGAAGTTCAGGATTCGGTTGAGCAGAACTGTTTTCCGCTTGTGCTTGGTGGTGACCATTCGATTGTTCTGGGAACTTTAGCTGGTCTTAACGCAGCATACAAAAAGTCCGGAAAAAAACTTGGCGTTCTTTACGTAGATGCACACGGCGACTTTAACACGACAGAAACTTCTTTGAGCGGAAACATCCACGGTGAATGTTTAAGTGCAAGTTCCGGTTACGGTTTGCCTGAGCTTGTAAATCTTTACGAAAACGGCAGGAAAATTGATCCGCAGAATATATGTTATGTTGGCTTAAGGGATATTGATTCTGGTGAAAGAAAGCTTATGAAGGAAGCAGGTGTTACTGCTTTTACAATGAGTGACATTGACCGTCAGGGTTTTGCGGAAGTTCTTCGTAAGGTTAAGGAATTCTTTAAATCGCGTGTAGATGTTGTTCACGTAAGTTTTGACATGGATTCAATAGATCCGCTTTATGCTCCTGGAACAGGTATTCCTTTGCCGGGCGGTTTAAATTACAGGGAAGCTCTTCTGCTTATGGAAGAAATGGCTGCTCTTGGAATGGTAGGTTCAGCTGAACTTGTTGAAGTAAATCCTGTTCTTGATTTGCGTAACCAGACTGCGCTTATGGCTGTAGAATTAGCTTCACGTCTTCTTGGCGAAACGATTTATTGATTTAATCAGGCAAAAGATTTGGTGGTAAAACACAAAGGCCCTTTCCTCTGTAGCTGGAAGAAGGGGCATTTTTTTTGGCTGTATATTCTTCGCCCATGTAATTCCACAAATATTTGTTTTCCGAAACTGAAATTAAATTTCCGCCTAACCAGAAAAGATTTTTTTCTGAAGAAGAAAGTTTTCCGTCAGCAAATATTTTGTCTGCTGTTACTGCTGGCTGAGTAAATGATTTGTCTCTTGCTTCTTCGTATTTCTGTATTGAGCGTGCAATGAAATCTTTTGGAATAGAAGGCGCCGGTGTTTTAAACTCAAAGAATTTCTGTACGTTAGTGTTAAGATGTTCGCCGTGCATCCATGCGTCTAATGCTGAATTAAGTCCCTGTTCAAACTTCTGGCTTTTTTCTTCGCCTGCAAAATGAAGTCCATCTTTTGAAAAGATTCCTGCTGAAGTAATTTCTTTTGGCTCGAGGGAATGATTTCCTTCTGTTAACTTGTTGCCGTTCTTTTTGTATTTGTCGTAATCAGTTGAATGTGTTGTCAAAACGTATTTGTGCCAGAATGAACTGTCGAGAAGACCGTTCTGGAAAAACTGGCGTAATGTTTCCATACTGTCGATTATGTCCTGGTCTGTCTGTGTCCAGTAACCGTAAATCATGTATGCGTGAACTAAGATGCCTGCTTCTTTAAATGCACAGCAGCTTGCTACGATTGAGTCTATATCGGTGCCTTTGTTTACTGCAGAAAGGCCTTTTCCTGTTGCAATTTCAATTCCGCCGCTTACTCCTATAAGTCCGCCGTAAGCTAAAAAGTCTGCGGTGTCGCGGGTGAATGTTTTTTCAAAGCGTATGTTTCCCCAGAATGAAAGCTTGTTTCCGTGATTTATGTTTTCGTTTGCAAACTGAACTAATGCTACTGGTGGTGCTGCTTCGTCAACGAAATGTATTCCGTATACTTTTTTTGCTTCAGCCTGAACGAGTAAGCCTTTGTACAATTTCTTTACGTTTGTAAGTTTGTATGACTTTACGTAATCAAGTGTTGTGTCACAGAATGCGCATTTGTGCCAGTAGCATCCGTGTGCAAGATATGCTTTTATCCACGCGCCGTCATTCCACAAACGGTGCATTGGATTTGTGTCATCTGTCATTCTTGGGTAAAGTGAAAAATCTATGTCCGAATAATCCGGGATTATGGAAACGGTCATTTTGTTTTCAAAACATTCAGCTTCTTTGTCATTTTCTTTTGGAGGAATTACTGTAATGTTTTCCGGATTATATTTCTGTGTACTGTCTGCGGTATTTTTTGAATCAGTGTAGAAAATTCTGTTTTTATATAAACCGTCTTCCGGTATGAGTGAAATATTTTTTGTGGAAATGTAATTGCTGTTTATAAGTGCGTTAAGGCTTCCGTATCCTCTGTCATAACTGAATACGTCTGTGTATCTGGCAAGACCTTTTTCGTTTGTGTCACGCAGTTCCGTGTTTATGAAACCGCCGCCCATTGCGATGAATACTTTGTTGCCGAAATGTTTTTTTAAAAAAGCGCCTGTTGCTAGCGAAGATGTAAATGTTCCTGCAAACGGAATTGATATTCCAACAAACACAGGTTTTTTTTCTGTTGCGCCAGAAATAAATTCTTTTGCCTTTGTGTTTTGATTCAGGAAAATATCTTCGAGTAACGGAATGTAGAAATGTTTTATGACGGGACTTTCAATTCCTTTTTCTATGTTTGCAAATGTTGATTCGCTTACTGTTAAACTTTCGGCGTATCTGATTAAAGAAAATTCTTTGTCAAAGCAGACTGTTATGTAATCAGCTAAATCTGCAAGGGCAAGTGAAGCTAAAGGAAATGCATCGTCTGTAGTGAGTGTGTGGTCGCATTCAGCAAGATATTTTTCCATACGGGAGCCGCGTGGTGTAAATGCACTGAATACAAATCTGTGGCAAAGTTCGCGTGTACTTTTGCTGCTGCACAGAATGTCTGTTATTGTTTCGATGGAATTAATCCATTGTGTGCTCAAACTTACGTATCTCTGCAGATTGAATGCTGTTTCTTCATCGCCGGAAATTTTTGCTTCCTTTGCTAAGCGCAATGCATTTGGTGTGCTTAATTCAAAAAGCTTTGTTAATCCTTCGCGTGAAAATATTTTGTAAAAAAGTCTGTTGCTTAATTCGTAGAGTACAGGATTATGGCCTGTTTTCTTAAAGAATGCACTGAGGTATGCACCGCTTGGATAAGGGGTGTTAAGCTGTACGAGAGGCGGCTGTAAAAGAATTACATTCATGATTCAATCTGTTCGTTAAGCAAATTAATTTTTTTAACAGCTTCTTCCTGAAGTTCCTTAGAAGCAGAGTTTTCATAATCAGCATATTTATTTCTGAATGATGAAATAATTACGGAAGGTAAAATCATAAATGATATTCCGCCTATGCTTGTTAAGAAAATTACTTTATTTGGATTTTCGCAGCAAAGAGGTACTTCTTCAGGGAAGTTCTGATAATATTCAACAATGTAGCGTTCTTCTTTTTCATCAATCCAAGCAAGAAGTTCATCTCTTAAAGTAATGTTGTCTGCTTCCGGTGAAAGAATTGAAACATCTGTTTCCGAAGCAAAAAGCTGCTCTACATCAAGAACATCAGAAGTTTCTGGAATTTCAATTGTTTCGTAACCGGCAGTTTTTATTATTTCACGGAATGAATTGAGCGAATTCTCTGAGATTGCAACTGTTGGATAAACGTTTACTGTTTCCTCTTTAGAAAGAAGTGCTTCTGCTTTGCGGAAAAGACCTTTTGCTTCCAGTGCAGAAGGTTGAGCTGCCTGTGTTGTTTCTGCAGGAGCTATAAGCTTCATAATCTTAAGAAGTGGATCCTGAATGTTTGCAGCAACGTAAATCTGTCCGGATGTACATGAAATATTAAAATGATTGTATAAGAACAATGCAATTGTTTTGCGTAACTGGCGTTCTCCAAAGAAGTCCTGTGTAACCGGAGCTGGTTTTGCTGCAGGTTTTATGGTTACAGATGGGGTTACAGGTTTATTATCAGTCTGTGTTTCTGCAGGTTTAGGTGTTTCTTTTGTTAATTCCGGTTCTTTGGTTACAGATTTTTCTTCAATGGTTACAGTTTCTGGTGTTTCATCTGTACCCTTTGGTAACTCAAGATCGTCTGGTACAGGGATTTTGGTAACTTCTGTGCCTTCGCGTTCTTTGAAAATACCGTCAACTGTTGGAATTTCGTCTTCTTCATTTTCTGTGTCGGTAACCGGCTGTTCTTTTGGTAAAGCTGCTGCTACTGTATAACCGCTTTTCTGGTGAGAAATAATGTAGCCTTCTTCGAGGAGCATATTGTATGCAGCAATTACTGTGTTTTTGCTTACTGAAAGATCTTTAGACAATTGCCTTACTGAAGGGATTTTTTCTTCTGGTGCGTATTTTCCTGACTTGAATGCTTCAATAAATGCCTGATAGAGCTGAAAATAAAGCTTTGTCTTACTTTCTGAATCTAATTTAAATGGTACTTGTTTCATAAAATTCCCTCTTTACGTATTCTCTTAATTATCGGAAGGAATTTGAATAATCTGTACCCTAAAAATGAAATTTGTTTTTGAAAATACGTGAGGCTGTTTTACAAAGAATTCTCTTGTCTGCGGAAATTATTCTGTTTTGAAGGAAAATGCTTTCTGTACGGAATTATTATTTCTTTAAGTTGAGCTTTTCTAACGGAGTTATGTTGTATTTAGCAGCGTATTCTCTGGAAAGAAGTGCGCCTTTAATTACGTCTTTGTAATTGTGTGCGTCTGCGTTACAGAGAACAGGAACGTTTCTTTCTGCAACAAGCTCCCAGAATTCATCATACGGATACTGATATCTTATTCCGCGTGAAGTGTGGTTTGGTTTGCGCATGATTCCAAGTCCGTTAATTTCAAGAGGCATCTGTAAATCAACTGCAGTGTCAAGAATTGCGGTAAGCCATGCTTTTGAATCTGCGTCCCATTCCATATAGCCTTTCATGAATAAATCAGGGTGAGCAAGAAAATCATACAGTCCGCTCTGCATGCCTTTTATTGTTAAGTCAATGTATTTTCCAATCTGCTGTTTGGTTTTAAGTTCCGGACAGTAAAGATGTGAAGAGCCTTCAGGTAACCAGTGTGAACCGAATACTAAATAATGTGCACCAAATCTTTCGCGAAGTTCCTTGTACCAGTTTTCGTACTGCGGATCATATTCGCATTCGAAGCCTGTATAAATTGGAAAGTCTGCTGAACTGCGTGCTTCTTCAATTTGCTTAACATAAGAGTCTGCTTCTTCTACAGACATTCTTATGTGAGGCCATGTGTCAGAAAATTCTTTTGGATAAGGGCAATGATCACTGAAACCTAATTCGAGGCAGCCGTCCTGTTTTGCCTGAGCAACAGTTTGTTCCGGAGTGCCTTCTGCGTGTTTGCAAAGATATGTGTGTGTATGATAATTAGATATTTTCATTGGTTAAGAGCGACCTTTTTTGTTGAGTATGAATTGATTATAGCGCTTTAAATTATTTAGTTAAATAGATTTTTTTGTAAAATAAAAAAGCCTTCCGGAGTTAACCAGAAGGCCTTTAAGTAAACTAATTAAAGTTTATCTTATTTCTTTGCTTTCTTAGCTGGAGCTTTTTTTGCTGGAGCCTTTTTTGCAGGTGCTTTCTTAGCTGGAGCTTTTTTAGCTACTGGCTTTTTTGCAACTGCTTTCTTAGCTGGAGCCTTTTTAGCTGGAGCTTTCTTAGCTACTG
>JAZUKU010000012.1:0-5236 GCA_045643485.1 Treponema sp.
AAATTCGGCGGTGATATTTCGGGAATGGTACCTCCTGAAGTAGCAGAAGCCATGTACAAAAAGTATAATATTAAAAATAAATGACAAATAATTAAAAAATGTCATAAAAAATATTGACATTTACCTGAATTGGACTGTATACTAATTGACATAAAAAGGTAATCTGTAGTAATATCATTTCGTTATACAGATAACAAATCCTATAGCGAGGTTATAAATATGGCAGTACCTAGAGCGAAAGTATCAAAGGCCGTAACAAAAAGAAGACGTGGTGTTAACATGCATCTGGACGCTCCACAGCTTGTTCCATGCAGCAACTGCGGTAATCTTATTGTGCAGCACCATGTATGTCCAAAATGTGGTTTTTACCGCGGACGTCAGGTGATTACACCAGAAGTTAATGGCTAATTTCCAGGAGAAAAAAATGGACGAATTGTTTGACAAAATGCAGAAACTGATTGCTGACAAACTTGAAATCGATGCTTCAAAAGTTACATTGGAATCATCTTTCAGAGGCGATCTTGGTGCTGACAGTCTCGACACATACGAGCTGGTTTATGCAATTGAAGAAGAACTTGGCGTTTCAATTCCAGATGAAAAAGCAAACGAATTTGAAACAGTAAAAGATGCTTACGATTACATCAAGACACAGCAGAAATAAGTATCCGTTTGTAAACAAAAATTGCCATTAATTTGGTAGGGAAGGCTTCTGTATAACGCAGAAGCTTTTTTGTTTTTAAACCAATTGAAAGAGTTGTTTTAAGAATATCAGTTAGGAAATAGCGCTTGTATCGCTTGTATAATGAAAGTATTTTAACTAAGATAAAATCATGGCACTGAAAAATCTGTTCGGTAAATCAGAAAAACTTACTCCTGAAAGAAAAAAGGCTCTTGTTGAATTCTGCAGAAACCTTAACATACGGTTCCAGAATCTTGAACTTTTAGACCTTGCTTTTTACCACCGTTCTTTTGCAAATGAATCTTCTGAATCAAGACACGGTAACAATGAGCGTCTTGAATTTCTTGGTGACAGTGTGCTTGGTCTTGCTACTGCAGCTTTTCTGTATAAGGACATGTCGTTTAATGCAGAAGGTGACCTTGCAAAGATAAAGTCCAATGTTGTTAGCGAAAAGTCTCTTGCACCGATTGGCCGCAACATAATGCATATTGATAAATATCTTGTTCTTGGTCATGGTGAAGAAATGACCGGCGGCCGCGAAAAAGATGCAATCATTGCAGATGCAGTTGAAGCTGTAATTGGTGCGCTTTATCTTGACTGCGGTTTTGAGGCTGCAGAAAAGCTTGTCCTTGAACTTATTGTTCCTGAAATCCGTAAGGTTCAGCAGGATAAGGGCAACCGTGACTATAAATCAATTCTTCAGGAATATTATCAGAAAAAAAACAAGCATACTCCTGTTTACGAACTTCTTAAGGTAAGCGGTCCGGATCACGACAGGACTTTCTTTGTTACTGTAACTCTTGGTGCCGTAAAATATGGTCCTGCCAAGGGAAAAAACAAAAAGAGTGCAGAACAGGAAGCAGCCCACCAGGCACTTCTTGCACTTGGTGTTGTAGAGTAATCTTTATTCCCAAAAAAGTTCGACTCCCGTTAGAAATAAGCAAAAAAATATATTTTAAAATAAAAAAACCTTCTGATAAACAGAAGGTCTTTTAATAAGCGGTAGAAGGGAGTCGAACCCTCGTCTCCAGCTTGGAAGGCTGGGGTAATGAGCCGTTATACGACTACCGCAAGTGTCATTACTATATAAAATAGCGTATTTTTTGTCAATACAGATATTAAAAAAATTAATGTTATAGATTCTGATTAATTAAATTTGGAGAAATTCCGGAATGTGTGGTAAAATTATTCATTGCTTTATCCATAAAATGAGGAGGATTATTTTTCATGGACAAGTTATTTAAGTTAAAGGAGCATAATACTACCGTTAGTAAGGAAATTATTGCCGGTATTACTACATTCCTTGCTATGTCTTACATTCTTGCTGTTAACCCTGGAATGCTTGGTGAAACAGGAATGGGCTTTGGACCTGTATTTACAGCTACAGCTATTTCTTCTGCAATTGCAACTCTCTGTATGGCATTCTTTGCTAATCTCCCTGTTGCTTTAGCTCCTGGTATGGGACTTAACGCATTCTTTACATACACTGTATGTTTCGGAATGGGATGCTCATGGCAGTTTGCACTTACAGCAGTTTTACTTGAAGGTATTCTGTTCATCATACTTTCAATATTCAATGTAAGAGAACAGCTTATTAAAGCTATTCCAGCTACAATGCGTAAAGCCGTTGCAGTTGGTATTGGTCTTTTCATCTGTCTTATTGGTCTTGCTACTAATGCAGGCATTGTTGGTTCAGATACCGGTACAATCATTGGTTTCTACAACCTTAACAAAACAACAGCTCTTGTTGCCATGCTTGGTCTTGTTATTACAATCGTTCTTTATATCCTTAAAGTTCCTGGTGCAATCCTTATTGGTATTATCCTTACAACAATCATTGGTATTCCATTTGGAGTAACAACAATTCCTGAAGGATTCAAGCCATTCAGCACACCGGAAGCTCCACACATGTTTGCATTTGAATGGAAAGGCATTCTTACAACAAAATTCTTTATTGTATTCTTTACATTCCTCTTTACAGATATTTTCGATACTATCGGTACTTTGATGGGTGTAACAACTCAGGCTGGCCTTACAGATGAAAAGGGTGACATTCCTCACGTAAAGGGTGCTCTTCTTGCTGATGCTGTTGGTACTGTAGTTGGTGCTTGTACAGGTACTTCAACTGTAACTTCATTTGTTGAATCTTCTTCAGGTGTTGCAGCCGGCGGTCGTACAGGTCTTTCTTCTGTAGTTACAGCAATCCTCTTCCTTGTAGCATTGTTCCTTACTCCATTGTTCGCTCTTATTCCTTCTTGTGCTACAGCTCCAGCTTTAATCTTTGTTGGTTACCTTATGATGCAGTCAGTTGTTGACATTGACTTCAAGGATCCAACTGAAGGTATTCCAGCATTCGTTACAATCATGGTTATGCCATTTGCTTACTCAATTTCTAAGGGTATCTGCTTTGGTATGATTACATACGTAATTGCAAAAGTTGCAGGAAAGAAAATCAAGGATATTTCTGTTGCAACATGGATTCTTGCAGCAATCTTTATTGCTGACCTTATCTTTGAAGCATTGAAATAATTTTGCTTAAGTAATTATTCTTTACGAAATTACTTTAAAAAGAGCAGATGTTCGTTTATAATACGTGCATCTGCTTTTTTTATGCCCTGCAGAAATTCAGTGTAAAAGGAAAACAAAATGAGTGAAACAAATGAAGAAAAGAAAATCCACATAAGGCCTACATGGGACGAATATTTCATGGAAATAAGCCGTACAGTTGCAAAGAGGGCAACATGCGACAGGGGAATGAGCGGATGTGTAATTGCTCGTGACAATCAGCTTCTTGTTTCAGGATATGTTGGTTCTCCTCAGGGGCTTCCTCATTGTGACGAAGCAGGTCATTTGTTAAAGAAAATGCTTCATGATGACGGATCAATAACACAGCACTGCGTAAGGACAGTACATGCTGAACAGAATGCAATCTGTCAGGCAGCAAAACGCGGCATTTCAATTGACGGAGCAACAGTGTACTGCAAGATGACTCCATGCCGTACCTGCGCAATGTTAATCATCAACTGCGGAATTAAACGTGTCGTTTGTGAAAAACATTATCACGATGAAAAGGACAGCCTTGAAATGTTTAAGGAAGCAGGAATAAAAATTGAACATCTTGAGGATACTGTTCAGACTTATGCAAATATGTAGGGAATAATGGAAGAGCGACAGTCACTACCACCAAAGGTTATTCTTTAACCACTACAGGTTTAAAATAGAAACGGCTTACAGATATGAAAATATTTTCGTAACTGCAAGCCGTTTTTTTATGTTAAATGACTTAATTAAAGGTTAGAAACAAGCCACTGCTTGAAGCTGTCGTAATCCTTTTCCATAGGAATTGCATGGTCTGGTAAAGCCATTACTTTTTCAAGTCTGTCAGGCATGCTTGGTTCACGTCCGATTGCGTTGTGTACTGTAGCACCGAATTTTGCAGGATGAGCTGTTTCAAGAATAATACCAACTGCATTCTTTGCAGGAATTGTTTCTGCCCATGCAGGAATGTTTTCTGTAATGCCAGGCTTATTGATGTCACCGTTTGAAAGACCAGCCATAAGGTTTTCCATACCGCCGTGTCTTATTTCATCCCATGCTTTCCATGCAACAGCACCGTGTGGGTCAATGATGTAACCTGTCTTTGAATTGCAGTCCCTTACAGCCTGAAGTGTTCCTTCATCATCAGTCCAGTAAGAAGCAAATAAAGCCCTTACCTGATCAAGTGAATACATTGCACAGATGCGTTCATAGTTGCTTGGAGCACCTACGTCCATTGCATTGCTTAATGTTGGAACAGAAGGTCTTGTACGGTAATCACCAGTTGCAATCCAGTCTGGTACAGTGTGGTTTGCATTTGTTGCTGCTACGAAGCCTTTGATTGGAGCTCCCATTTCGTAAGCGATAAGGCCGCTTGTAAGGTTACCGAAGTTTCCGCTTGGAACAACAACGATAATTGCCGGATCTTCAATCTTGCTGTCATGTGGTGTCCTGTTTTTTACAACAAGAGAAGAGTACATGTAGTAGAAGCTCTGCGGCAGTAAGCGTGAAATGTTGATTGAGTTTGCAGAAGAAAGGCGGAACTTTTCGCGGAGGTCCTTGTCTACGAAAGCCTTCTTAACGAGAGCCTGACAGTCATCGAATGTTCCCTTTACCTTAAGTGCGCGGACATTGCCTGTGAAAGTAGAAAGCTGCTTTTCCTGAAGTGGAGAAATCTTTCCATCTGGATAAAGGATTGTAACATCGATTCCTGGAACGTTATGGAAAGCAGATCCTACAGCAGAACCTGTGTCACCTGATGTTGCTACGAGGATGTGGAGGTTGTCATTTTCGCCACGGTTAAAGTAAGACATTGTGCGAGCCATGAAGCGTGCGCCAAAATCCTTGAATGCACATGTTGGACCGTGGAAAAGCTCAAGGACATAAGTTGTTGGGTCGATCGGAACAACCTGAGATGTAAATGGATAGCAGTCGGAGATGATTGCCTCAAGATCATTGTCAGGAATTTCATCCTTTACGTAAGGCTTAGCCATTTCAAATGCAACATCCCTGAAAGATGGA
>JAZUKU010000013.1:0-3334 GCA_045643485.1 Treponema sp.
ACTGAGTAATAGTCACCGGAAACGTTTACAAGAGGACGGAAGTAAGCTGCTACTTCAAGATTCTTGATTTTAGGCATTTCAGGCGGAAGGAATGAACGCTGTGTGTCGGCAAGCTGTTCCCATTCTTTTGAAAGTGATGCAATTTCGGAAAGATTTGTAATAGTCTTTGTTCTGTTCTGGAAGCGGCTGAATTCTTCAAACAGCTGCGGATAAATTACGGCATCAAAAAGACGTGTGTAACGGCAGAATACGTAAAGATGGAATTTGTCGTTTGAAAGGAAGAAACCGCGTGCCTTTTTCTGACTTGTAACGATACCCATGTTTTCACCGATGAAGAAGTAACCGTTTCTCCATGAAGCCGGGAAATTCTGGTTAAGCGTATTCATTGTTTCTTCAGAAGTAGTTATTTTGTCAGGACTGTTGTAAAGTACGTAATTCTTTTCGCAGTCAATGTAAAGTACGGAACAGTCACCCTGCTGTTCAAGAATCTTTGACATGATGTCATAGAAATCATCAAGTGAGTAACAGAAACGCATTTTATCAATGAATTCTGAAATAATTGAAGTTTCACCTGAATAAAGTGCCTTCTGTTCAATCTTTGCATTTGCATTCCTGATTATAAGTTCCCCTACAACAAGAAGAACTATAAAGAAAACTGCTGCAAAACCCCATGAGAACAGAATATCCTTAAAAGAAGCATTGTCTGTATGAGGAATTATTGTCAATGAGAGTATAATCAGCAATGCAGTTATGAGCGTATCAGTTATCAGAAGGACAGAGCGTCGTCTGGCTTTATACATAGGCACCTCTTAATTTTTTACTATAGAGAAGATTATATCATATTATCGGCATTTTTTGGGATTTTTTGGAGATAAATCTACTTTTATATAGTAAAAACTTTACTGGTTAACAGACTGTCAGCGGCTTAATTCTGCAAGAGGTATCTGCTTTGGTGTGTCTGTCGGCTTTTCGATTTCAGCAAACTGCTGCATGAGTTTCTGCTGTTCGCGTGAAAGTTTTGACGGAAGCTGAACCATTATCTTTATGTACAGGTCGCCTTTTCTTCCGCCTGAATACGGTACGCCTTCGTTCTTGATGCGGAAAAGCTTGCCGTTTGTTGTTCCAGCCGGTACTTTAAGGCTTATCTGACTGCCGTCGAGGTTAGTAATTGTTATGTCTGCTCCAAGAAGGGCCTGAGTTACGCTTATTGGAATTGCACAGTACAAGTCTGAATCCTGGCGCTCGAAGTATTTGTCCTGCTTTACGTGAACTACAACAACAAGGTCTCCCGTAGCGCCGCCGTTTACGCCTGCATCTCCTTCTCTTGGAATTACAATGCGCTTTCCTTCATCTACGCCGGCCGGTATTGATAAGGTAAGGATCCTGCTCTTTTCCTGAACGCCTTTTCCGCCGCATGAAGTACACGGTCTGTCTATTACGGTGCCTTTTCCCTGACATGTAGGACAAGTCTGCTGTACTGCAAAGAAACCTGCGCTTCTTCTTACCTGACCCATTCCCTGGCATGTAGGACAAGTTTTCCTGCTTGAACCGGCAGCACCACCTGTTCCGTGACAGGCAGAACACTGTTCGTTATGAGCAAACCTTATTTCTTTCTTGCAGCCGTATACTGCGTCCTTGAATTCAAGTTCAATGTCGTGCCTTAAGCTGGCACCGTTGTTGGAATTGCTTCTTCTTGAACCACCGCCGCCGAATGAACCGCCGAAGAGGTTTTCGAAGATGTCACTGAAGCCGCTTCCTTCACCAAAGATGTCACTGAAGTCGTGGAATGCGTGACTGTAACCGCCGCCCTGCTGACCCATGCCTTCAAGTCCTGCAAAACCGTACTGGTCGTAAATAGGACGCTTCTGTTCATCGCTCAAAACTTCGTAAGCTTCTGTTGCTTCCTTGAATTTATCTTCAGCTTCCTTGTCACCCGGGTTTCTGTCAGGATGATATTTTACTGCTAACTTGCGGTATGCTTTCTTGATTGTGTCTTTGTCTGCGCTTTTGTCTACGCCTAATACTTCGTAATAATCACGTTTGCTGGCCATGATAATTCCACTTCTTCTTAAAAAAAATATGATTCAGTATATAAAACAAGAGGGCTTCTGTCAAAAGACTCCGCCCTCTTTTTTTAGCTTAGGTATATGTTGTTTACGGACGATTATTTGTCGTCATGTACTTCATATTCAACATCGTCTGCCTTGCCTTTGTCAAAGCCTGATGATGAACCAGAAGAACCGTTTGAACCGGCATTGCCTGCATCTGCTCCGGCTCCTCCCATGTCAGGACCAGCACCACCCATATCCGGACCAGCACCTGCTCCACCCTGAGCTGCCTGAGCTTTGTAAACTTCTTCTGCTAATTTATATGATGCCTGTTTCAAAGCTTCGCTCTTTGCCTTGATTGCTTCAATGTCTTCTCCCTTAAGTGCTTCCTTAAGTTCATCTGTTGCCTTCTGGATGTTTTCCTTATCCTGAGCAGAAACTTTGTCGCCGTAATCCTTAAGAGTCTTTTCTGTTGAGTAAACAAGACTGTCTGCTTCGTTGCGTGCATCAATTGCTTCGCGCTTCTTTTTGTCGCTTTCTGCATTAGCTTCAGCATCTTTTACCATGCGGTTGATTTCGTCTTCTGAAAGGCCTGATGATGAAGTAATCTGAATCTGCTGCTTTTTGCCTGTTCCCTTGTCTTCTGCAGAAACATGTACGATACCGTTTGCGTCGATGTCGAATGTAACTTCAATCTGCGGAACACCACGAGGAGCTGCTGGAATGCCAACAAGGTCAAAGCGTCCGAGTGTACGGTTCTGGTCAGCCATTTCGCGTTCACCCTGAAGTACGTGAATGCTTACTGCAGTCTGTCCGTCTGCTGCTGTTGAGAAGATCTGGCTCTTCTTTGTAGGGATTGTTGTATTGCGGTTGATGAGGCGTGTAAATACACCACCCATTGTTTCGATACCAAGTGAAAGAGGTGTTACGTCAAGAAGAAGAACGTCCTTAACGTCTCCTGCAAGAACACCACCCTGGATTGCAGCACCGATTGCTACAGCTTCATCAGGGTTAACTGCACGGCTTCCTTCCTTACCGAAGATGCTCTTTACGATTTCCTGTACTTTAGGCATACGACTTGAACCGCCTACAAGAAGAATGTCGTCAATCTTGTCTGCAGAAAGGCCTGCGTCGTTCATAGCCTTGATACATGGTTCGCGAGTTGCTTCAAAGAGATGATCTGTCATCTTTTCGAATTCAGCACGTGTAAGGCTCTTCTGCAAGTGCTTTGGACCAGTTGCATCTGCTGTAATGAACGGAAGGTTGATTTCAGCTGTTGTCTGGTT
>JAZUKU010000014.1:0-18373 GCA_045643485.1 Treponema sp.
CGGAATGAATGACCACATCACTAAGCCTATTACGGTAGAAGTTCTTAAAAAGACTTTGACAAAATATGTTTAAGTTTTGAGATATCAGTTTATTGTTTTAACGCTTCAAGTACTTTATCAAGAGGAGCTCCGATTTTTTCTGATGCTGTTTCCGGAGTTATGTTAAATTCCCTAACCATTAGCACTGCTGCTTCTACGGATTTTTCATCGCGGCCTTCCTGGAATTTCAAAAAAGAAAAAAAAGCCTGCGGTCAGTGCGAGGTGTTCGCAGTAACCGCAGGCGTATGGCAGATATTTATCTAACCTGACCTACAGATGATATTTGTGAAGTTCCATCACTAAAGTGTGCAATAACACAGAAGTAATCACCAGAAGAAGCAGTAGAAACATCTACTGTATAAGTTCCAGAAGAAGTAAAACTCTGAGGAGATTCTTTATATCCAAAAGTATCCCATTCCTGCACTGTCGTTAATCTTTCAGGACTATGTACTGTTTCTACTACACATAACTGATCACATTCAACATTTACAGTAATATCATTCCTGAATTTTACTGACTTCTTATTACAGGTTGGAGAAGCTAAATTAATATAACTTGGACTACAACTCACAACTCTAGAATTTTCAAGAGGAACTTGAAAATGACTAATATCTTCTACTTCCCTGCCTCTTACGTGGAAACGATAGAATTTTCCAGGAGTCAAGTGTTCAATTGTAGTTTCCCAATAGTAATCATTAAATTCAGATCCGTCGTAGGTATTCCATTCCGTATAAGGATAATACGTATAATACATACTTCCATTCTCACTAAATACATGTGTGTTTTCTCTTGTCCATTGGTTAGAAGTACTATCAAAATATTCCCATATGATCATTCTATTTGGGTAATCATATTCAGTATCATAATCGTCCCACGGGATTGACGCTTTTAGAGATTCATCGTTTATTTTCGAAAGAACAAGATTCCCATTTTCATACATGCCCTTATAAAATCTACCTATTGTGCCTAAAAATTCATTTCCACTTTTATCTGCAAATTTTACTACAAGACAGCATCTATTAAAAATACTATTATTTGTTTCTTTTCGGAAGCTATAGCCGTTTATTGGGAAATAAACCTCAGTGTCATTCTTATTGAATGTCGTATACATTGGCTTTTCCTGGATATGATTCAATTCATATTCAGTTAAATCTGATTGATAATCTGCAGTTGAAAGAGTAGAATCTGATTTTGTATATGGAACAAACCAATAGGTTACTTCTGTAACATCATTAAGTGCCGCATTTACTCCTTTGTCACCAAATTCCGTTGTATATAGTTTTGAAAGATCTTCTGTAAACATAAGATTTCCATCACCCATATACGGTTTACAATTGTCCTCTTTTATATCAACTGTTTGATAGTTCTGAGTTATTTTATATTTGCTTGTATCAGAATTACCATTATTCAAATAATTTGCCGTTATTCCACCTGTAAAGATATAATTGGAATATTCTATTTCTTCAGGACAATTGTCATAATCTGTAAAATCCAAAGAATTATCCAATTCAACCCTTACTTTATCTTTATAATTTGTCTGACTTATTATTGATTTGTATTTTGGAAGCAAATATCTTTTTGTAACAGTATTTCCTACGCTGTCTGAGATTTCTACTCTTATATACGATAAATCAGATTCACTAACACTCTGTTGCAAAAGAGACAAACCACTTTCATAAGATTTTAATATCTCAGAAAGAGATAGGGCCTGTAAAATGGCCTTCTTAGGTATACACAAATAGTATTAAACGATAAATTTAATGTTAGCATAGTTTTAGGGGAAATTCCGTATAATAGGCTAGAATATTGAATTTTTTCACGAAATTCAGTGAAATTTGCGGTTTTTTTGCAGAATTCTTGCATTTTTTTTCAGTTGGCGACAGTTGAGCAAGGAAGCGCTGTATTTGCGGACTTCAGCCGTATCTTAAAGTAACACTTTGCTGGCAACACGCAGCTGTTTAAACAATTAGACAGATAAGCTAAAATATCAGCAGGAAACAATATGCGGATTGCTGTTTGCGAAGACGAAAAAGCTTCTCGTGATTTTGAATGCAGCCTGATTAACAAATGGGCTGAACAGAAGCAGATACACATACAGATTGACTCTTACCCGAATGCGGAAAATTTTCTGTTTGAAATGGAAGACAAGCTGGAATACGATTTTCTTTTGCTCGACATTCAGATGGGAAAAATCAACGGCTTCGAACTTGCAAAGATTCTGCGGTCGCGCGGGTTTAACGGGGCACTTGCGTTCTTAACGGGCATTCTTGATTATGCGGTTGAAGGTTACGAAGTTGGTGCCGTACGATATTTGCTTAAGCCTGTTAAGGAACCTGCGCTTTTTGCCTTAATGGATGCGGTTTATGCTGATGTCAGCAAAAAGACGGAAGAGTTTTTTCTTTTGCAGACAGGTGGTGATGTTTTAAAGATTCCTTTCAGAGAAATAATTTATGTTGAAGCACGAGGGCATTATGTTCACCTTTGTACTGCCAGTTCCGAAAAAGAATGGAAGGCTAGCTTTGGCGAAGTAACTGCCGGTTTTGACGACAGCAAATTCTTTGGCTTACGACGAGGCCTGCTTGTTAACCTTGAGCATGTTTCTAAGATAACACGCACTGAATGTACGCTTACTAACGGCGAAGTGCTGCCGGTTGCGCGGAACAATTACGAGTCATTAAACAGGGCCTTTATTGATTTTTATAAAAGCGAATAATATCGTATAATAGAAAATACGTTATTATTTAACAGAAAATTACGGTCATGAAATTATTTATATTCATCACGGCAGCAGTAATAATAGCAGCAGTCTCAGCAGTAATAAGTCACTTTGTTACAAAACGAAAGGACGAAAAGTGGCTGTTTGAATTTCAGGACTCAATTTTAAAAAAGCAGCGTGATGAAGTAGAAAACGTATACAACACAATGCGCGGTTGGCGGCATGATTATCACAATCACATGCAGACATTAAAAGCGTATCTTGGAATGAATCAGATTGACCAAATAAGCGAATACTTAGACCATCTGGAAGAAGATCTGGACAGCATCGATATAGCAATACGCACCGGCAACACAAGTGTAAACGCAATCCTAAGCAGCAAGATTTCCATTGCAAAGAAAAGGAACATAAACGTAAACTGCAAGGCAACAGTTCCATCTGACTTAAAGATTTCAGACGTACACCTTTGCGCAATAATAGGCAATCTTTTAGACAACGCAATTGAAGCATGCGAAAAAATTCCTGAAGAAAAAAGATTTGTCCGCGTATACATTGGCCTTTTTAAGCAGCAGCTCTACATAAGCGTAACAAATTCCACAGAATCGACGCGCCGCAAAAAGCTTACCGAATTAATTACTTCTAAAAAAGGTGAACACGGCTTAGGCTTAAGACGCGTAGACCGTCTTGTTGAACAGTATGAAGGCTATGTTAACCGCAAGAATGAACCTGGCGTATTTGCTACAGAGATAATGCTTCCGCTTTAACAGGTGTTTTTTTACATTTCGTGCACTGTTTTTTACATTTCGTGCACTCTTAAAAAAAATCCGCTATAATTCATATATATTCGTTATCGGGGAAAGGAGAAGCCCTGGAACAAATTCAGTATATGTCCTTCTTAATATGCTGAATTTGTTTCCTAATCACCGGCTTAAAAAGAGAGGTAGAGATGGCGAAGAAAATCGGTAAATCACAAAAGAAAAATTCCCTTGTTAAAAACATTGGAATTACAGTTAAGGCTTGGTTTAAAAGATATCCTTCTGCAATATTTTTAGTACCGTTCTACATAGCGGTATGTCTTTTAAATCCATTCTTAAACACATTGCTTTCATCAAAGGCAGTAGGTGCAATTACAGCAGGTGACGCTGTTTATTTCATTAAAATGATTGCACTCCTTCTTTTAGCAATAGCTGCATGCAACGGTGCAATCCAAATCGTAAGCAGTTTTTTGTGGATGCAGCGCGTTTACACAAGGCTTGGTGTTTTTGCAGGCAATCTTTTTAAGAAATGCGTTTACACTGATTATAAAAATATTGAACTTCAGAAAAACCAGAAGCTTCTTGGAAAAGCCGGTAATTCAATTGGAAGCAACTGGAATGGTCCTGAAGCTGTAATGAATGAAGCTGTTAACATTACAATTACTTTTCTGGGAATCTTTACTTACGGTGCTGTAATTTTTCAGATTGACTGGAAGATTCTTCTTTCAATACTTGCAATGTTCATTGGAAATGTTTCTTTGCAGACTGCAGCCATTAAATACAATGACAAGCATCGCGAAGAAGGTTCTGAAATCTGGCGCAAGAAAAAATATGTGTTAACAAAAAGTACAAACATAAGTGCCGGTAAAGACATACGTATTTTCCAGTTGCAGCACTGGTTTAACGAACTTCTTGACGATTTAATTGTCCGAAGAAGAAAATTCAACAGTCGTATTGAATTACACTGGTACTTTCCTACAATTTCTGATGTTATATTCAATTTTATCCGTGACTGGCTTGCATATTCCATTTTAATTAAACGTGTTCTTTGCGGACAAATGGATGCTGCTACATTTACACTTTATATTGGGCTTATAGGAACTTTCTCAAGCTGGATTTATTCTCTTGCAGGAAACTATAATCACATTAAGCGTGCAAGTCATGAATTCAATGATTACTTTGACTACATGAATCTTCCGGAAAGAGAAACTGCTGAACACAAAGAGATGGATGTGTCTGTCGAAACCACATCTCCGGCAAACTCCTCAACTTCTTTGCAAAACGCCCCATGCATCGAATTCAGAAACGTTTCCTTTGCATACGATGGTGCAGAAAAAGATACTCTGAGCAATTTGAACTTTACGATTCACGCTGGAGAAAAAATTGCACTTGTAGGAAACAACGGTGCAGGTAAAACAACAATCGTAAAACTGTTGACTGGTCTTTACAAACAGACTGGCGGAGATATTCTTGTAAACGGAAAATCAATTGACGAAATTGGTCTTGAAAAATATCAGGATGCAGTAAGCGTTTTATTCCAGGACACAACTCCAATGGCTTTCAGTATTGAAGAAAACATTTCGGGTCTTGAAGCAGGAAAATCTGACAAAGCAAGAATATGGAATGCAATTAAAGAAGCAGGTCTTGAAGAAAAAATCAACGGTCTAAAAAACAAGGAAAACACTTACATTACGCAGGAACTTAATGAAGAAGGAATTCTTCTTTCGGGTGGAGAAACACAAAAGCTCCTTCTTGCAAAAGCAATTTACAAAAACGGAAGCTTCCTTATTCTTGACGAACCGACTAGCGCTCTTGATCCTCTGGCAGAAAGCAAAATCTACGAAGAATACAACCAGATGACAGGCGGCAAAACTGCGGTATTTATTTCACATCGTCTGGCAAGCACGAAATTCTGTGACAAGATAATGTTCCTTGACGGCGGACAGATTGCAGAATACGGAACACATGATGAGCTTATGAAAAAAGGCGGCAAGTACAAGGAAATGTTTGACATTCAGAGTCAGTACTATGTCGATGGAAAAAATGCCCCGGCTGACAAAGAATCAGCTGTTAACGGAAAGGAGTAAGATATGAAATCAAATAGAATCAATACTATAAAAAAAGTTTTAAAACTTACTCACAAACTTCAGAAAGGTCACATTGCTTTGATTTTAATTCAGCGTCTTATCAATGCAGCAGTTCCTTTTGTTGGAGTTATCTTCAGCAGTAAGATTGTAGACCAGCTTATTGCACACGAACCGTTTGAAGCTATTATGAGAAATGCAATTTTCATGATTTCTTACGGAGCAATTACTTCTCTTGCTTACTGGGGACTTGAACATATCATTGGTGTTAACAGTTCAGTTCTTGTTGAAAAAATTGACAAGATGATTTGCGATAAATCTTTTTCGTTAGACTATGATATTCTTGAAAAACGCGAAACGCTGGACTTAATTAAAAAAGCTCAGGAAGGAATAAACAGTAACGGTAACATTACAGACTTCTGCAAACAGTTTGCCGGTCTTGTTGAATACGTTGCAAAGATAATTTACTCTATTGCACTTTTAATACCGCTTTTTATGACACAGCCAAATGCACCGGAAGGATTTTTACCGCGGCTTCTTAACAAATGGTACTGTGTGTTTATTCTTGTTGCAGTTCTTTTTGTTAAGGTATTTGTATCTTCTTTGCTTAACAAAAAATCTCAGATGCTTCAGAAAGACTTCTTTACGCAGAATGTTCGTGCTAACCGCGAATATGGTTATTACGGAACACTTATGAATGATTACTCTGCCGGAAAATATGTGCGTCTTTACAAATCACAGGAACTTCTTATTGGCAAAACTGAAAAAACATTGCAGTGGATGGAAAATCAGTTTCATATGCTTATGAAAAAAGTAAATCTTGTTCAATTCCCTGATTATATTGTTCAGCTTTTAGTTCAGTTCATAAGTTATGCATTTGTCGGACTTAAGGCTATCTACGGTTTTATAACTGTCGGAAATGCGCTTAAATACATTACTGCTTACTCTAATCTTGTAGACAGCATCAGTCAGATTTCATACTGCTTTATTGATCTTTACGTTAAGGCTGAATATCTTTCTTACTTCTATGATTTTATGGAACTTGAAAACAAACGCTACGAAGGAACAATTCCAACAGAAAAGCGTAATGACAATGAATTTGAAATTGAATTCCGTGACGTTTCATTCCGTTATGCAAACACAGACAAAGATGTAATCAAGCACTTAAACCAGAAGATTAAAATTGGAACAAAGACTGCTGTTGTTGGAAAAAACGGTGCAGGCAAAACTACTTTCATTAAATTACTTACGCGTCTTTACGAACCAACAGAAGGTCAGATTTTACTGAATGGTGTAGACATCCGCTACTACGACTACGAAGATTACATAAAGCTGTTCAGTGTTGTTTTCCAGGACTTCAATTTGTTCTCGTTTACAATCGGCGAAAATATTGGATGCGGTGCTTCTTACGATGAAGCAAAAGCGCTCGACTGCTGCCAGCGTGCCGGTTTTGGTGAACGGCTTGCTAAATTTGAAAACGGTTTAAAAACAAACATCTATCAGCAGGAAGAAAATGGTGTTGAAATTTCCGGCGGAGAAGCACAGAAGCTTGCTATTGCACGTGCTCTTTACAAAGATGCTCCTTTAGTAATTCTTGATGAACCAACAAGTGCTCTCGACCCTATTTCTGAATACGAAATATACAAAAAGTTTGACGAAATGGTTCAGGATAAGACTTCAATCTACATCAGTCACCGAATGTCCAGCTGCCGTTTCTGCGACAACATTCTTGTATTTGATGACGGTCAGATTGTTGAGCACGGAACTCACGACGAACTTGTTGAAGCAAATGGTCTTTATGCTGACTTGTGGAATGCACAGGCACAGTATTATAATTAAACAATGCTGGTTTGCGTAACAGAATCTTGTTGCGCAAAAACAGCTGCATTTTTTAAGGAGAAAAAATGGTATTTCAGTTACCGGAAGAAAAAAGAGATTTAGTTAAAGGCTTATTCAAAAAAAGACAGCCAAACAATTCTGCAATGCGGTGCTGCTTGAACGGTGACATACCGGGACATTTCTTTGTTGATGATGTTAACGCTCCTACAAAAGCAGTATGTTATTTTAACTGGACATGGGCTTTCGTAAGTGATGATGCAGACGTAGAATGGGCAGAAGAAGCCATTACAGAAATCTGTAAACACACATGGCTCAATGTCATCTGGAATACAAATGACCGTCCGCAAAAACCGCAGAAAGGCATAGAAGCAGCTGTTCCGCGTCTGGAATTTATTGGCGTTAAGGAAGGCTGGTCTTTACCACAGACAAACTTAAATGCTGAATTCAAATTCTTTGACAGTGAAATATTTGACAAAGCAATGTGGAAGGAAGATCGTCTTGTTGCATTCGGAACAAAGGAAAACTTCCTGGACAAAGCATTCGGTATTTGTGCAATACAGGACGGACAGATTTGCAGTGAATGCTGTGCTTCGTTCCAGGCAAACGGTTATACTGAAATTGGTGCCGTAACTGCTGACAACAAAAGACGCCAGGGCTTTGCATTAGCAACATGTTCACGTGTTATCGATGAAATTTTAAAACGCGGCATGACACCTTCATGGAGCTGTGATGTACGCAACACAGAATCTGCTGCACTTGCAAAGAAGCTTGGCTTTAACGAACCTGTTCCGTACGAGATTCTGTACTTTCCGCAGAGAGGTTAACCGCTGACTGTTGTGCAGAACCGCAGCTTCTTGTACTAACAGCGGGCCGTTATGCAAACAATTACCGTTTCTGCAAACCGCCCGCTGTTTTCAAATACCGCTACTCTTCTTCCGGCCAGAAAAGATCGTCCAGCTTAACGCCAAGAACTTTGCAAATCGCAATGCACAAATTGATTGTAGGATTATAATCTCCTTTCTCAATCGCATTGATTGTCTGCCTGCTTACGTTAACAGCAATTGCCAGATCTTCCTGCGACATATCCTTTAAGGCACGTGCTGCTTTAAGTTTTAAATTCTTCATTCAGCATTCCTCATTCTTCATCAGATTTTTTGTCTGCTCTTTTATCAACGAGAATCTTTGCAAAAACATTTCCAACTACAACAATACACATAATCGCACAAACCAGATTTGTGTATGAAGAAGAAGACTTTCTGATTCTCTGCAGAATGAATATCAAAAGATTAAGTATGCCTGCAGCTGTAATTATTATGAACCAGAATTTCTTAGCTTCACCAACCTGAAAATATGCATCTGTCCAAATACAGTAAATAATAAATGCAATGAATGCTATAAAAAATGTAAACGTATGAATTGTATACTCACTGAGCGGAAGCACAATGTCACATCCGTAACAGAGCATTAACGCTACTTCAATAAATGAATAAACCAGAAAACCAAACTCAAATGCCTTTCCCCTTGCAGCCTGCTGACGTTCATCGTAAGCAACTTTTGTCCTCTTGTTCTTCTTTTTTGCAATCAAATTGATTACAAGAAAAGCTATAAATACACATACAATTCCAACTACAAATCCTGCAACATATGCCGGTGATTTCATATTATTTCTCCTTTGAACTTAACGGCTTCAGTTAACTCCCGCTGACTGCCGTTTTCTGTTAATTTTTCTGTCAGACTGAATAAAGTGCACTGCGCATTGCATTTATCTTTTGCCTGACGTTATGTAAAATATATCTTACATTTTGTATTATGTCAAGTATATTTGACTTTTACCCAATTAGGAAATATATTGGTATAAGAAGACAACAGGTGTTGCCTGCCCCAATGGCTCGCGGTCAACAAAGTGCTTATAAAGGAGATGACTATGAAAACAGCAATCATATATTGTTCAGAAACAGGCTTTACTCAGAAAAATGCCCAGTGGTTACAGGAAGCTCTTGGCGAAGACGCTAAACTTTTTACGCTTAAGGAAGCACGCAAAGAATCTGCTTCTTCCTGGAAAGAATTTGATGCTGTTGTTTTTGGCGGATGGTTCCACGCAGGAATCATCAAGGGCCTTCCATGGTTTAAGAAAAATATTCCCGGCTGGAGTGCAGAAGGCAAAAAGCTTGCAGTCTGGGGAACAGGTGCCTCTCCTGCAGGAACACCTGACATTCAGCTCAACTTAAAGAACAATCTCTCTGATGAAGAGCACAAGGTTTGCAAAATCTTCTACTGCCCAGGCGGTTTTGCTTACGAAAAAATGTCCAGGGCAAACAAATTCCTTATGCGCTTATTTGCAAAAGCAATGGCTGATCGCGCCAAGAAAGATCCAAGCTACAACGAAATGGCCGCAATGATTACGCAGTCATACGATCTTTCCGACAAGAAATACGTTGAGCCTATTGTGGAATATCTGCGCAAGTAATTTTTTTACTTACAGAAACTTTTTCAGGTTGATTTTTCCAACCGACAGTTGAATTTTTCTCAAAAATAAGTCGTTAGGCATTTTATTTTTCCTCTGATATAGTAAAATCAATATTAAGCACTGAATCATGTGCCGGCGGTTAACAAAAGCCGCAAACGCACGCACATCGATTCAGCAAAAGAGAGGATCCTATGGATTTACACGATTACGACGACGTAGCAGAAAATTACGATTTGTACTTAGACGTAATGTACAAGGAACATGACGCACACGAAGGCTTCCAGGAATTCTATCTGGATTTTGCAAAGCAGTACGGAAAGGACGGAGTAATTGATATTGCATGCGGAACAGGTGCGGTTCTCCTCTACCTTGCGGAACACGGCGTAACTGCTGACGGAACAGATTTGTCAGAAGCAATGTGCCGCGTCTGCAGTCAGAAAGCAAAAGCAAAAGGATTTGACTTAAACATCTTTGCAGCAAACATGACTGAATTCAAAAGCAACAAAAAATATTCATGCGCAATTATTGCACGAAGCGGATTCATGCATTTGACAACACCGGAACTTCAGAGGGCAGCTTTGCTAAACATACGCGAAAATCTTACAGAAGGCGGAATGCTTACGTTCAACACATTCGACCCTCATCCATATTTTCAGGCTCAGCAGATGAATACAAAAGATACTGATTATTCGTTAAGGCTTGAATACGTTAACAAGGACGGTCAGCGCGAAAAGATTTACAATGCAATTTCCTACGACCCGCACACGCAGATTCTTAGCGGCAACTGGAAATTCGAAACGCTTGACGACAACAACAACGTAATCGGTGAACGAGTACGTCCGCTTAAGATGAGACAGACTTACCGTCAGGAAATGAAATATCTTCTTGAACTCTGCGGATTTGAAATCGTGAACATTTACAACGGTTACCACAAAGCTCCTGCAGATAATGTTGCGCACAACGTAATCTGGTGTGTAAAAAAAGTCTGAAGAAGGAAAAACAAAAGTATGAAACAACCAATTTTCCCGGATTATACAAACAGCATAATGAACCTTTCATGCTCAGTCCTGAATCATTTTGGCGTACCGGTAAAACACAACACGCTGACCGTCGCAGACAAAGTGCTTCAGAAAAACTACAGACATGTTGTAGTAATTTTACTGGACGGGCTTGGTGTTAACATTCTTGAAAAACATCTGGAACCGTCAGCATTTTTACGGAAGCATCTCTTAACAGAATATTCATCTGTTTTTCCGCCGACAACAACTGCAAGCACAACAAGTATGCTTTCGGGCCTTTCGCCAATAGAGCACGGCTGGTTAGGCTGGGACGTATATTTTGAACAGGAAGACAAAACAATAACATGCTTCAGCAGCACAATTGCAGACACAAAAATTCCTGCAGCAGATTATCACGTAGCACACAAATATCTGCCGTATAAAAAAATTGACGAACAGATTAACGAAGCTAATCCAGATGGTTCCGTTGAAGCAAAAATTGTTTTTCCATTCGGGCCGCGTCCGTTTCCAAAAATTGACGACTGGTTTGCAGAAATAAAAAGACATGCTTCATGTGAAAAACGCACATTCACTTACGCATACTGGGAAAACCCTGACCACAACCTTCACCGCTTCGGTACAGACAACAAACTTGTTCACGAAACAGTTGTTGATTTAAACACACGAATCGAAAAGCTTTGTTCTGAACTGAATGACACTGTAGTTTTTGTAACAGCAGATCACGGTCACACAGACGTAACGAATGAATGTTACGAAACAGATTTTCCTGAGTTTGCAAAAATGTTTATACGAAGCCCAAGCATTGAACCACGGGGCACTTCATTTTTTGTTAAGAAAGAATATCTTTTACCGGCAGATTCTTCTGCAATTACTGAAGGTGATTCTATCTTTGCAAAAGAATTCAAACGGCTCTTTGGAAACGATTACGTTCTTTTTTCACGCGATGAAGTTTTTGAAAAACAGATTTTTGGACCTGGCGAACCAAACAAAAACTTAACGGGCATTGGTGATTATGTTGCAGCAGCTTTGGGAAGCAGAACCGTTTACCCGACAAAATATATGTATGAAAAGAATTTTAAAAGTCATCACGCAGGTATGTCGAAGGAAGAGATGATTATTCCGCTTATCTGTGTTGAAAAAAATAAATTGCAGTAAGCAAAACCGTGTACACAAAACGCCTGGCCAGCGTAAATAAATTATTTGTAAACAACAGCGGCGCCTCTGCGGTTAGCAGAATTAATTGCAGTTAACAGCAGAACACGCTTCAGTTTACAAAAAAACAAGGAGAAAAAAATGTCTTTAGGAAACAACATCAAAAAGTTCAGAAAAGAAAAAGGACTTACGCAGGAACAGCTTGCAGACATCCTTTGCGTAACAGGTCAGGCAGTAAGCAAATGGGAAAGCGAAAACGGACTTCCCGACACAGCACAGATTGTACCTCTTGCAAATGCGCTCAACGTAAGCACAGATGCACTTTTTGGCTTCAAGTCAGAAAGCTATGACGACAAGCTTGCGCGCGAAGTATGTTTTGAGTCAAACACAATACGCGACACCGGTGATCAGGTACAGGCAGCCGTAGCAGCAGCAGATTTCCTTAATCAGAAATGCGAAGAAAACATTTTTAATTACAGAATCTAC
Source organism: Treponema sp. (assembly GCA_045643485.1). Taxonomy (GTDB): domain Bacteria; phylum Spirochaetota; class Spirochaetia; order Treponematales; family Treponemataceae; genus Treponema_D. Next base: position 12,558 of record JAZUKU010000014.1, read on the forward strand.
ACACGCTACGTTCAGTCAGTTGCACACATGAGCCGTTTCGCAGATGCACATGATCCCAAGATTTTTAAGAATGAGCCTGAAAAGTGGCAGTCATACATAAAGCTTGCAGAAAACCGAGCACAACAGGTAATCCGCTATTCAAATGAAAAAGAGCTTATTGAAAAATGTCACTTTGCACTCGCATGGCTTTACTGGCACCAGCAGGAATACGGAAAAGGACGCGAGCATGTAGAATTACTTCCGTCAATCAGCAGCAATATGCTTCAGGAATCAATCAATTCATATTATTCATTTATTGAATCTGGTCTTGATGGATGGAAAGATTCAGTTCGTGACAACTACCAGAACTTTGTACGCGCAATCAACAAGCAGTTTGTGTACACCGCAGAAAGTTCAATGTGGTCAGGCACACTCGAAGATACAGAACAGTACTGCTTCTGGGCAATAGAAACAATGGACATCTTCTGCAAGAACGACTTGATGAAACCATACTGTCAGGGCTTTTACAGAGAAGTTGTTAAATACCTTACAGCAGCATATCTAAGAAACAATCAACCTGAAAAAGCAGCTGAACAGTGGAATAAGCTTGCCGTAAAGACAAAAGAATATCTTGATTTCTGCGACAACCTTAACAGGAAGAACATTGCTGAAATTGAAAAACAGTTTGGTAAGAAAGGTGCAGAAAACATAAGTCATTACACAAAAGAATTCGTCGAAAGCAAAAGAACATTCATGCTGGGTCAGTTAAAGAACTGGTGCGGTGGTGATGTATTCTCATTGTTTGAAAAAATGATTTAAGTTAATAAACTAAAACTTATATCCAATAAACAAAGCTTTTAAATCGGCCTTGCCTGTAATGCCAAAGACTTTATAAATATGGGCAAGGTCTTTTTTTATTGCACTTTCGCTGACATTGTATGTTATTGCAAGAGCCTTGATTGTCGTGTTGTTGACAACAATTTCCTTAATGCATTCCTTCTGACGGTCAGACAATTTGTAATCATCAAGATTAAGCTTATCGCCGTCGCGTCGTGTGTACGCATGATGAAACAGCAGGTTAATGCATGCAATCGTACATAATGAAAATAAAGTAAGTCCTACGTAAGTAAAAAATTCCTTTGCACCATAAGGCACAACAAGCGCCAGTTTTACAATTTCAATAGCACCGTAAATAAGCAGATATTTTTTGGGAAGAACTTTGTTAACAGTAAGTAAAAGAACAAGCAGTAAAGAAGACAAAAACAATGCAGCATAAATATCGCCGTCATACAAATGTGAAAAAACAAGTACTTCTATACTGATGTAATAAAGAAAAGATTTTCCGTAAAAGAAAAAAGTCAAAAGACATAATGCAAATGCAACAGCTTCTGAGGCATAAGTAATTATGTCTGCATAAGGAAATATGCTGTCGGAATATGAAAATCCAGTCAACATGTTCAGCGCACAGTTGATGATGATATAAACAACACCAACTGTTGAAACAAGTCGCAAAGGTTTTTCAAAAAGTTTTTCCAGCATCATATTTCCTATTTTAAGTTAAAAGTTATTTCTTTGCAATTTCAGAAATGCTGGTTACTACACCGGCAAGATTCTGTAAATCTGAAGGAACAATAATCTTTGTTGCCTGACCGTTTGCTGCAACTTCAAATGCTTCGAGGCTGCGGAGCTTAAGTACCTTGTCATCCATTTCAGCATCTCTAAGCATCTTAAGACCAGCTGCTTTTGCTTCCTGTACTTCACGGATTGCTTCTGCTTCACCTTTTGCCTTCTGAATTGCTGCTTCCTTTTCTGCTTCGGCTGCAAGAATCATTGCCTGCTTCTGACCTTCTGCTTCAAGAATAGCTGACTGTTTGTGTCCTTCTGCAATAAGAATTGCTTCACGGCGTTCACGTTCAGCTTTCATCTGCTTTTCCATTGCTTCACGAATTGCCTGCGGTGGTTCAATGTTCTTTACTTCAACACGGTTAACTTTAATACCCCAAGGGTCTGTTGCTTCGTCAAGAATAGAGCGCATCTTTGTGTTGATAACATCACGGCTTGTCAAAGATTCATCAAGTTCAAGTTCACCAAGAATGTTACGCAAAGTTGTTGCACTTAAATTTTCCAAAGCGTTAATCGGCTGTTCTACACCGTATGTATATAACTTAGGATCTGTAATCTGGAAATAAACTACAGTATCAATCATCATAGTTACATTATCTTTTGTAATAACAGGCTGCGGAGGAAAGTCAAAAACCTTTTCCTTAAGCGAAACCTTCTTTGCAATACGGTCAATAAACGGAAGCTTTACATGAAGGCCAACGTTCCATGTAGCGCAGTATCCGCCAAGTCTTTCAATAACAAAAGCCATTGACTGCGGAACAATCCTGATGTTTGTAATGATTAACAACATCACAATAATAATTGCTGCAATAATTACATAAGTCATAATTTATTCTCCTTATTTCAAAACGCAAACTGCGTCTTTAATTATATTTTTCTTACGTAAGCAGTTACGCCAACGATTTCTTCGATTGTACACTTGCTGCCTTCTTCAAGAACAATGTCTTCCTTTACGGCAGCAGTCCATTCCATTCCGTTGATTTTAATGGAACCTTTATCGATTGCAGTAATTTTTTTTGTTACTACTGCGACCTGTCCTATTACCCTTTCGTAATTAGTTGTTATTTTGTTTTTACTCAGCTTTTTCTTAACAAGCGGCCTTGTAAAAATCAGCAGCAGAAGTGCCACTATAATAAAAATAAACAACTGCGCAACAAACGGCATTGGTGTAAATGCCAGGAATACCATGACAAATGCACTTATTGCAAACCAGATTGTTGTTAACGACAGGGTAAGCGTTTCTACAATAATGCAGATTACCGTAACCGCTACCCACACCCATGGAAGATTGTTTTCCAGTACTTGAATAATACTTTCCATAATGCTGTTTTTTCCTCCTTTTCTAAAGCCCGCCAAAAAGTTTTTGCTTTTCAACCAGCTTTAATTTCTCCTTTCCCTTAATCTCTAAGACTAATATACGCACTGCGGGTCAGAAAAACAACGGTGACTTTAGTTATTTTTGGGTGACTTTTGTCATTAAAGGGGGTAACTTTTGTTACTTAATCAATTCCTTGCGGACATAAGGCTTTTCCAGAAGCTGATATTCCCTGAATTCCGGATAATGTGTCTTGATAAACATCTTTGGTGAAACAAACATCCACATTGAAGTATAGAAGTCGTCTCTTATTCCATTATCAACATGGCTGCAGTCCCACGTAATGTCTGTCGTGTACCAGTAACCGTCTATCTTAACAATATTCCAGGCATGGTTTCCTGTCTGAATGTTAAACTCACGCGGAAAAAGAGCTTCACCGTAAACTTTAACGCACGGAATGCCTGCCTTATAGCACATCTGTGAAAAAGTATTTACAAATCCTTCATTAGTAGTAACACCATCTTTTAAAGCAGAAAAATAATCCTGATAAGATACTCTGCCCTTTTCAAAAACCGATAAATCATAATCAAGGAGATACCACACTGCATCATGAATGAACATAATCTTTTCAAAATCATTGTCTGTCCATTCACAAATCTTCTGCAGGATAATTTCTATTGCTTCATCAGGATTTTCCCTGCTGATTTTTCGTGCATCTATTTCCCTAAGATAATTGCATATTGTTTCATCAGCATTTCTGTGACGGGAATTCTGTGCAGACAGATAACGTGCCACTGTATTAAGTACAGCAGGTTTTGACGATCCCTCAGCACTGCATGAAAGTGCAGTAAAACTGTTCTGCAAATTTTCATTACCAAGATTAATTATAAGCGTTTTAAGTGTAGAAGGAACAATGAATGTTGATACAAAATGTCCGTCCGGCTGTTTTGCAAAAGAATCCATGTGTGTTAATTTTGCATCATCGTAAATATTCTGAAAGTAACATACATTAAAATCTGCTTCATCAAGAAATACATCAAACTCATACAAGCCGCCTCTTTTTACAGTCTGCGGAAGTGAAGCAAGATTTGTGTAATCAATTGTAATTTTAGTAACACCAGTTTTTTCATCATAAGAAAGAACCGGTGTTTCATCATACGAACGGTTTCTTAAAGAAAAAACTTTAAGTACTTCAGATTTACTACCGTCTTTCCTGAACATATTGAATACAACTTTTGTAGAATTTAAAGGAATATATATTTTTTTAACAAAATGATTTTCTTCATCTGCACCAACAGTAATCATTGAATCGATTGCATCTTTTTCATTCCAGATATCAATTCTGCATACTGAATATTCATCACTTCCGGTAAACAAATCAAGCTTGTAAAAACAATTTGCTTCAATTGTTTCCGGAAGATTATTGATATTTGAAGAAGAAATTGTCATTGTGCGTACATAAGGCTTTTCTGTATTGCCGATAAATTCCTGTGCTGACAACAATGCTGCTGTTAACAAAAGAGAAACTGTAAGTACAAGTTTTTTTACCGTAACCTTATTCAACATTTCTTCCCCAAAGATTATACACCCTGGTATTTAACTATATTTTCTACAGAACCAAACTTAAGCGGTTTTTTCAGAAGCTGAAATTCCGGACTGCTTGGATGATGCATTTTTACAAATTCCTTTGGTTTCTGGAAAATAAAAACTGTGGAATACATGTCATCACGTTTTCCGTTTTCGAAATGACTGCAATCCCACGTTACATCTATTGTATACCATTTATTCTGTACCATTACAATGTTCCAGGCATGCAAACCGCCCTGTTCCTGACCGTTATCAGTTTGACTTACACCCCAGCCGTATACATCGCAGGCAGGAATATCCATAAGAAGACACATCTGTGAAAAAAGCTTTGCAAATCCTTCGCAGACACAAACGCCTCTTTTTAAATTCGAAACATAATCCTGATTAGTAGGATCAAGTATTTTGTACGAAAGATTATCGTAACTTACCAGATACCATATTGCATCATGAATAAGAAATACTTTTTCAAAATCATCGCGTGCAAGTTCAGCAATTTTGTTAACACATAATTCAAGATATACGTCAAATAAGTAAACACTGCCGGTTTCAAGCGTTTTTGGAACCGAATGAAGATTTGTGTGGTCAACAGTTACTTTTGTAATTCCGCTTTTTTTATCTTTTAAAACAACTGGTGTTTCCGTCATTTCAAGCGGAACTAATTCAAATGACTTGTACTCTTCAAATTCTGAAGTTGCATCATTCTTCAAAGACAAAGTCATTTTTGTTGACTCATACGGCAGATAAATCTTGCTTACAAAATGACCGCTGTCATCAGCAACAATCATTTCAGTACGGCTTATTTTTCCGCGCTCATTGAATACATCAACTTTGCAAAGCGACGATTTTTTTTCACCGTCAGCAAATGGCGCAAAATCCATTTTGTAAAAACAGTTTGCTTCAATTGTTGAAGGCAGACTGTCTTTGCCTGACGAATCAATTGTCATTGTTCGCACATAAGGCTTATCTGTATTGCAGATAAATTCCTTTGCAAACAATGAACACGCCACTAGAATCATTCCTGTAAGCATACAAACTCTTTTCATAAATATTTCTCCTTTCCTTATGAAAACATTTCTTACAAGTTGAATACTCCCTTCTATATATTAATCATTTTGCAGAACGCAACACGAAGTTTGTCTTCGTTCTGTACGTCTTCAAAAATGATTTTTCCACAGTAAGTAAAGCCGCATTTTTCCAGAAGAGACCTCATTGGCTTATTGTTTGGATGAGTGTCTATACGAAGAACATTGCACTGTTTTAAAGCCCAGTCAAAGCAGTAACTTGCAGCACCGCGTACAATGTTTGAAGAAGC
>JAZUKU010000015.1:0-8722 GCA_045643485.1 Treponema sp.
GGCAATAAAGGAAGCAATCAGACGGGGAATCCTTTCAGAATACCTTAGAAGAAACTCTACGGAGGTAATTAATATGTTCATAGTTGATTACGATTACGATACAGATATGGCAGTTCAAAGGGAAGAAGCCCGTGAAGAAGGACTTGCAGAAGGTCGTGCAGAAGGTCATGCAGAAGGTCATGCAGAAGGTCATGCAGAAGGTCTTGCGGAAGGTTTGGAAGTGGGAAGGATAGAAAAAGCTGTTGAAATGGCTTTGTATTTAATAAATAATTATAAAGAGACTGTGGAAAATGCCGCTGATAAAACAGGAGCACCACTCGAAAAAGTAAGGGAAGCGTTAAAGAAGACTAATTGAGCTTTTCAAGAAGAGTTTTAATTCCGTTGGTTTTGTCCCTGCACAAAGCAGAAATAAGCGGTCTGCCAAGAAGAACTGTTGTTGCACCAAAATAAGAAGCAGTAAGCAAATCTTCTTTTGTACGAAGGCCGCCGTCAACCCAAAGTTCACTGCAGTTCTGCAAAAGAACGTCGTGGTTGTCGCGAAGAAATTCCGCAGTACTTCCTTTAATCTGGTCAACACGTCCGCCATGATTTGAAATGTAAATAATGTCAGGCTTTACTTCCTTAACCATCTGAATGTCTGCAGGAGTAAATACGCCTTTTATTGCAAACGGAATGTTTTTTGAAGCAAGATGATTCTTTATTTCCAGAAGCTGTTCACTTGTTTTCTTTTCAAGATTTACTAAATTGCGCATGGTGACAATGTTGTAGCTGTCAATGTCAACGCCAACAATTTCCGCAGAGGGAAGTGCCCATTCCATTCGCTCAAAATATTTTTTCTGAGGATATGGCTTAATGAATACAGCTGCTTTTTTGCCGTAAGTTTTTAATGCTTCAAGACCAAACTGCAGCTTGTAGTCAGGAGTGCCGTCTCCAATGCTTAGCAGAAGATTGTTCTGTGAGCATGCATTTATCATGTCAAAGTAAAACTGCTTTTCGTCACCGTAGCCAATGTTTTCTACACCGCCAGTTATTGGTGCCAGACGTATCTTTGGAAGGGATGCCTTTTGTATGTTTTCCAAAAGCTGTGACTGTTCTTGAGAAGAATAATTTTCTTTAACACAAACTTCATCTGCTGATTGTCTGCGGATTTTTTTCCAGGCTTCACAGTTTAAGAGAAAATTCTGACTGTTGTTTGGTCCGCCCATGCCAGGCATTTCTCCAACACAACCGGTGCCGTCACAGAATGAGCAGAAATGACATTTGTAATCAGGAATATTAGTCGCCAAGACAAGTCCCCAGTTCGCGTGCAGTCTGAATCATCGGGTGGTCAACAGGAATATTCTTTACACGACCAGCAATTTCTTCAAGCGGTACGCCTACGATTTTTTCGTTCTGTAATGCAACAAGCTTACCAAAGTTTCCTTCTGCAAGAAAATGTGCTGCTGCAGTTCCGTACTGTGTAGCAAGAAGCCTGTCGTAAGGATTAGGTGTTCCTCCGCGCTGAAGGTAACCAAGAACAGTTACGCGGCTTTCAAGACCGGTAGCTTCTTCAAGCTCATGAGCAACCCTGTATGCAATTGAGTAAGGCATTCTCTGTCTGCTTTTCTTGAATTCCTTTTTTTCCATAAGTGCTTCTTCGCGTGACTTTGCACCTTCTGCAACAACAATAATCGAAAAGTTTTTGCCTGCATCCTTGCGTTCAAGGACTTTCTTTGCAACAGAATCAATGCTGTAAGGAATTTCCGGAATAAGAACTACGTCTCCGCCGCCAGCAATTCCACTGTATAAGCCGAGCCAGCCTGCTTTGTGGCCCATAACTTCAATAACCATTATTCTTGAGTGACTGTGTGCTGTAGAATGAATGCGGTCAATTGCGTCTGTAGCAACTTCAAGCGCCGTGTGGAAACCAAAAGTCATGTCTGTATTTACAATGTCGTTGTCGATTGTCTTTGGTAAACCTATTACGTTTAATCCTGCCTGATAAAGCTGGCTCGCAGTAGTGTTTGTTCCGTTTCCGCCAATGCATACAAGTGCATCCAGATTCCATTCCTTGTAATTTTTCTTTATGGATTCAATTGGCAAAAGACCAGTAACAGGATCAGGCTGCGGGTTTTTAAAAGGCTTGTCTCTTGCAGTTCCAAGAATTGTTCCGCCTTCAGTCAAAAGACCAACAAGTTCGTCTGAAGTAAGTGGAGCCATGTCTCCGTTAACAAGGCCGCGGTAACCGTTATGAATACCGACAGCTTCCATTCCGTACTGAATTTTTGCAGTCCTGCATACAGCCCTGATTGCTGCATTTAAGCCAGGTGCATCTCCACCGCTTGTAAGAATACCAAATCGTTTTACTTTTGAGCCGCTCATACTTAAACTATAACAGAAAATTTTTTACTCAACAATATCATTCTCAATGACCGTAAAAATGTGTCGTATTGTGCAAAAAACGTATATTTATATAATAAAGAAGAAAGATTTTTTACAGGGAACATTTCCCGGGATTTTATGGAAACTTATCAGATTCTTTTGGAACTTTCTATTCTTGTAATAACTGCAAAATTTTTTGGTCTTTTGGCAAACAAGATAGGAGCTCCTCAGGTAGCAGGCGAAATTGTTGCAGGACTTTTACTTGGTCCAAGCTGCTTTAATTTAATTACCGCAGACCAGTTTATTTCATACATGGCAGAACTTGGCGTTATACTTTTAATGTTTTCTGCAGGAATCGGCACTAATTTAAAATCACTTATGAAAAGCGGCTTAAAGGCAACCGCAATTGCTTGCGCCGGAGTTTTTGTTCCGCTCATCATGGGAACTGTCATGGCATTGTGCTTCTGGGGATTTGACGGTTTTGGAACACCGCTTTTCTTTAAGTCAATGTTCATAGGTACAATTCTTACTGCAACTTCCGTAAGCATAACTGTTGCTACTTTGCAGGAACTCCGCAAGGTTCGTACTGATGTAGGTCAGACAATCATAAGTGCTGCAATTATTGATGATGTAATTGGAATTGTTGTCTTAACAATCGTACTTGGTGTAGGAACAGGAAGCGGCGGTGTACTGCTGGTCCTTTTAAAGACAATAGGCTTTTTTGCATTCGCACTCGGTGTTGGTTTTTTAACATACAAGCTGTTCAAGTGGTACGACAAGCGTCATCCCCGTTCACACAGAATTTCCATTTACGGAATTGGCGTTGCGTTCCTGTTTGCATATTTAGCTGAACGGCTGTTTGGAATTGCAGACATTACAGGCGCTTATGTTGCGGGAGTCGTTCTGTGTAACTTAAGTGATGCCGATTACATAGGCCAGAAAGTTGACGTTAACTCTTACATGATTTTTTCACCGGTATTTTTTGCGAGTATCGGCTTAAAGACAACAATTACCGGAATGGATATTGGACTTATTCTTTTTTCTGTAGGATTTGTGCTTGTGGGCTTGATAAGTAAAATAATCGGCTGCGGTTCTATTTCAAGAGCACTTGGATATAAGTTTAAGGAATCAATTCAGATTGGTGTAGGCATGATGACACGCGGCGAGGTTGCACTTATTGTTGCACAGAAAGGTCTTGCCGTTGGAATGGTTGACTCAAAGTATTTTACTTCAGTAATTCTGCTTATAATAACTTCTTCAATGCTTGTGCCGGTTCTGCTCAAGAAATTATTCACAGAAAAAAAAGTAAAACCCGCAGAAGCTTCAGTTACAAATACAGCTCCCATTAAGGAATAAAAATGAGACCGACTACAAAAGAAGAAATGCTCGAACGCCACAGAACATTATGCTATAAGTGTTACCGTCCGATAGAATACTGCTTTTGCAAATACATAAAGCCTGTTGATTCAAAAGTTAAATTCGTTTTCCTAATGCACCCAAAGGAAGCTAAAAAACAGAAGACTGGTACCGGTCGTCTGGCACACGCAACTCTTCCTGACAGCGAAATCATAATGGGCATTGACTTTACAAAAAACGAACGTGTATGCCAGCTATTGAGTGATCCGCAGTATTTTCCAGTATTCATGTATCCTGGCAAAGACGCATGGAACTGTAAGAAGGAAGGCTTTAAGGAATCAGTCGGTAACAAGACGCTTCTTGTTTTCATAATTGACTCAACATGGTTTTGCTCAAAGAAAATGCTCAAATTCAGTACAAACATTACTTCATTGCCAAAGATTTCATTCTGCGGTTCGTACAAAAGCATCTTTACGTTTAAGAAGGAACCTTACGAATACTGCGTTTCTACAATCGAATCATGCTATTATTTGATAAAGGAACTTCAGTCGTGCGATATGGTAGACAAAGACGTTAACCCTGAACCGCTCATGGATGTGTTCAAGCATATGATTAAGTTCCAGCTTGTTAAGGAAAACGAGCGCATCGAAAACGGTCTTCCTTCAACTCACCAGAAAGATGTTGTCTACAATACAATAAAGGAAATACCGGACTTCCTTCAGCAGACGGAATAGTTTAAATAAATATTGTCATGCATAAGCATACATTTTCAATGACTCATATTCTTCACGGTGAATATTTCTTTCTTCTTCCAAATCGTAGAGATTCTGAAGGTTAAGCCAGAATTCTGCGGTAGTTCCAAAAAATTTAGAAAGACGGATTGCGGTGTCAGCTGTAATAGAACGTTTTCCCCTAAGTATTTCGGAAATACGTGTCTGCGGAATATTTATTTCTTTGGCAAGACGGTAAGCAGTAATGTTCATTGGAATAAGAAATTCTTCTTTTAAAACTTCACCCGGATGAATGTTTGGTAATCTTTTAGTGGTAGTCCGAGATTCTAACATTATGCGCACCTCCGTTTTTGAATGTAAAAACAATACGCCATTGATCATTAATCTTAATTGAATAGAATCCTTTTAGTGATCCCTTAAGTTTTTCCAGATGATTCCCTGGTGGAATCCTTAAATCTTCTACTATATTCGCAGCTGCAATCATACGAAGTTTTCTTCTGGCAACATTTTGTATTGATGGAGGAAATTTTCTGCTTATTTCTCCATAAAAGATTGATTCTGTTTCTGAATCTGAAAAACTCTTAATCATCTTTTACCTCAATACTAACGCGAAACGTTAGTATTTGTCAATTTCTATTTAACATACACATTTGTGCTGTTAACATAGCCCGGTGTATCTCCCGGCTGCTTGTTCTTACCGCTGCCTTTGTTTGCCGTAACAATCCACTGATCCGCACTGTCAGTAACCGCAGTATCATTGTCAGCACAAAATGCATTGTATAACTGAAGGACATTCTGGCGTGACATAGTGCGTGTTGCCGCAGAAGAAGTAATTCCGTCGCAAACAAATGCAGACTGTATTGCGCAACTGGCATTTCCGTCTTCATCAACCCATATGCCGCTTTGCTCAACCGCAGAAAGCAGTCCTGCAAAACCGTCAGCCCATTCTGCAGCAGTCGATTGTGCAAACAGAACGGCATCAATTACTTCGCCTGTATTTCCGTTGCGCACAACAACAGCATCACTGTTCCCAAGACACGCCTTGTCATTTGCAGCCCAAAAATCGCGTGCAGTATCACAACTGTCAGTTGCATAAGATAGCGTTAAGTTGCCGTCAGTTTCGTCAACACATCCTTCTTCCTTGCTGCGTAAGTGAACTACGATATATTCTCCTGCATTTATTTCACACGAAGGAAAAACGTATCTGCGGTCTTCACCGTCAGCAGCACTCAATACTTCTACACCCGAAAGGTTTCCTTCCGTAAGCGAAAAAAGTTCTATGAATTCGCATTTGTATTTTTTGCTTCCAGTAGTTTTGTCTGTCGAAGAAGAATATGCGTTTCGTATTTCAGAAATAATCAGCTTTGGAATGTCAGAATTGTATCCGCTGAACGGTATGCTGAATGTAAGCGTATTGCCGTTGTCATCAGCTACGGTTCCTTCAATGCTGTATTTGTGGCCGACTTTTGTTTTCTGCGCAAGTGTAAACGTAACTGTATTCCGCTGAGCAGAAAATTCTTTTGTAACGGGAATTATGCTTGTGTCACCCAAAGCGCTGCTGTCAGCGGATGAATCAATTTTGCCAACAGGTAAATTACTTTCTTCCGCAGAAATAGAATCTTCTTCCCATCTGCACACAAATGCATCAACATCCTTAACAGGCTTGCTGAATCCAAAAACAACATGCTCTCCGTCAGGTACATCAATCTGCGTAAGATGAGGAACTGTAAAATCTCCCGTAAGAATCTGTATTCCTTCTTCCGAAAGCTTGCAGCTGACTGGTGAAATGGAAAACAGAACGATTCCTGTAATTAAAACTGTAGGAAGAACTGTTTTTAAGAGCAGTTCCTTTGCTTTGGAATTATTTATTCTGCTGAGCAGCGCAGTAATTGCATTCATAAGAAATCCTCCGTAAAACTGACTGTGTCTGTTGTATATTAATATTCAAATGAATTTCAAAAATGACCACAAAATGCAAACAAAATCAAAAAAAAATGATAATATTTGCGTATGAAAATTGAATATGTAATAAGAAACTTAAAATTATACGAACCACTTGCCTGTCACGGACTTGAAGTAGAAAAGGGCGGTACATTATATATCTGCAGGACAAATGCAACTCCGCAGAATTCTGTTCCTGCTGACGGAATATACATTGAATTCGACAGTGAATGTTCAGAAAAGCTTACGGAAGAAAACAGCTTTGTTCCTGAGGGAGACTATCTTTTTGTACAGGGAGTTTTATTTCCCGAAGACAAGGGATTTCCTGTAACGCAGGAAGTTCTTGATGCAGCAGAACAATTGTGGCTTGAATATCTGTGGACAGAAAAAAAGCCCGCAAGCAATACAATTTACCTGCGGGTTTTGAAAGAAGAACACGGTCATGTGTTCCAGCTTATGCGTTCAGTAGTAAAGGAAGATTTAGAAGCGTAAAGTTTCTACCATGTAGCGGATTGAAGTTCCGGTATCATCTTCATAAGTTTTTTCAATAATGAATACTAAACTCTTTGCGCTTTTATCTGTATAGATTCTGTTTATTTTGTAAGAAGAAATTCCCTTTCTCTTGATGTCCGGGTTACCTACAACTTTCTTGAAAAGAAGATTGCCGTCAGCATCCTGTTTTTCAAGAAGTATGTAATATGATGAGCGTACGTTTTTTCCGCTTCCTTCATAATAAGGGCAGAGCTTTATGTGGAAGTAAACAGAAAGATTTTCTGTAGAGCCTTCAAAGTCCTTGAAAACAATTTCCTGTTCTGCATTTTTTGCTTCGTCAGAACGGATGTAGAGAAGTGTTTCAACATCACATGGCTTGCAGTTATATTTTGCTGTTTTCCATTCAGCTTTTTCCTTTAAGAGTTCGTATGCTTTTTTTCCGGAAAGGTTTGCTGTTTCAGCAGAAGGTTCAGTTGTAAATATTTCGCCCTTAACGTAATCATTTTTTGCTACGTCAACAGTGTATATTTCTGCCCATGCTTCATAATTTTTGTCAGTCTTGCCGTACTGTCCGAAAATATATGTTGTTCCGTCATCAGAAAAACCTATGTCCTGGAAAACTGCTGCGTCGCCGGCGTAAAGTGAAAGTGATGCAAAAAGTGCAAATGCTGTACAAATTGCTGTTCGTAAAATAGTTCTTTTCATAAAAATTCCTCTACACTTTAAGTATCGGTATTCTAAGTCTAGTCTTTACTAAAATTTATGCCTATTGTATTCTTTAAATATGACATTAAAAACACGTAATCTTTTGTTGGTAGGACTGTTCTTTTTAAGTCTCCTTTTTGCTTTTTTGTATGCAGGTTCGTTTATTTTTGCTTTGGTTAATGATGCCATTATTCCGCCTGAATCTCCTATGCGTTATATTTCCATACTGGCAAATGTTCCTGGTTTTGCTTACGATTACAGGGCTTCTTTTATTGCAATCGGTATTTTTATCATTTATGTACCAATTACTGCATATATTCTATGGAATGGATTTGAAAAAACGCAGTCTTCTGAAGTAGTTTATTTTACGCTTTTTCTTTTATCGTGCTTTGCAGAAGGTTCACGACTTACGCTGCCGCTTTTCGGTTTGTGGAAATCGTATTCACTTTTCTTTGTTTTCATAGGGCGTCTTGTTTTTGCGGGAAGATTTTTAGCCCCATGTTCATTTCTTCTGGCTGCTTTATTCAGCGAAACGGAGCAGCGTCAGGATGTAGACAGAAACTGTGTCTTATGTATTCTGCTGGCTGTTTTTGTTGCAATACTTGTTCCGCTTGATACTTCTGTAGTTACTTCATCATGTACAATCTGGTGGGGTTACCGTTCCCTGTTTGTAATTATGCGCATTATGTTCTATATACTTACGTTTGTATCAATAATGCTTAATGCTTACAAAAAGGACAGCGTGGAATTAAAGGGAAATGCAACGGGCTTTATTATTTTGATTCTGGGATATTCGCTGCTTCAGGCTTCTGACAATTTTATTACCATGATTGTATCAATGATTCTTTTTATTGCAGGAACTGCTGTCTACTTAAGGACACTGCATTCCCGCTATCTGTGGAATTAGAATCTTATTTTAAAAGAAATTGTGCAATTCCGCCAAGAAGAACAGGAATAAGAAGATTATCGTAATCTTTCAAGGGAAATACTTCTATAATCATACCGCAGAAAGCAATTATCAATGCAACAAATGCATTTTTGCTTACGGCAAAACATGAAACGAAAATTGCAAGAAAGCATGTAAGGCTTCCTTCTGCCGTTTTTCCGTGAGTTCCGGGTATTGTAATTCTGCCAAA
>JAZUKU010000016.1:0-5469 GCA_045643485.1 Treponema sp.
CTTCTTCATAGGACAGTATGCAGAAGACAATACAAAGGCAGCAATAAAGCTCAATTCAGTAACAGTAACGACAGATCTTCCTGGCGACAGCGGACTGAATGCAAAACCGGTAATTCCATCGTACACATACAGGCTGAGCGCAACAGACGGAATCAATAATGCAGCACCTGTAACTCAAAGCATAACGGGAACACAGAATGAATTCCAGCTGCCGCTTACACCTGGAACATGGACCGTAACTGCAGAAGCTCTTGATTCACAGAACAGCGTAATCCTTAAAGGAACGGAAACAGTAACAGTAGCCGCAAACGGCCGATACAGCGGACTCATAGAAATGACATACCTTACTGAAGGAAGCGGAAGCATAAGCCTTGAAATGAATGCAGGCAGCCTTGTAAGCAAGGTAAAGTACATGCTGAACAACGAACAGAAGGCAGCCTCAGTAATAAACGGAAAGATACTCATAGACGAAACCGGAATACCTTGCGGACAGAATGACATAACATTTAATTTCTACGGCGAAGGAACAGAAGAAATACTTCTTTGTGAAGTAAGCGAAAGAATAGATGTAAGGCCAAACCTTACAACAAATACATGGCTTGAAGGAAGTGCAGAAAACCATATAAGCGGCACGACATTCAGCATCACTAATGAAGAAATAAAGGCAGAAGTAAACCATGAGTACTACATAAGCAGCAGCGGAAGCAACGGCAGCACCGGTAAGGAAGAAAGGCCTCTTGTAACACTTGCAGAAGCAGTAAAGAGGATTACATACCTTGGCGATTCACTTGCATCACCGTATACAGTACACATAATGAGCAATGCAGGAAGCCTCACAGACAATGTAGACCTTGGAAACACAGGCATAATCCTTACGTCAGAAAGCGCATTCAGGCTTATCGGAACGATAAATGCAGAAGCAGGCACAAGACTTACGCTCAACGGAAACATCCTTCTTGGAACGGTACACCTTGCAGACGGAGCCGTAATAAGCGTAGACGGCATAACGTCAGGCACTGAAACAATTGCAAGCGTAATTCACGAAAATCCTGCACACAATACAGTTGTAATCAAAGATGCAAACGGACATCAGATAACATCAGCATTAACAGACAGGTTCCTGCTAAACAATCCGGGCTTCTTCATAGGACAGTATGCAGAAGATGAAACAAAAGCCGCAATAAGGATAAATGCAGTAAGCCTTGCTGTTCATACGGCAGCAAACAGTTACACAATCGAACTTGAAGGTATTACTTCAGAAAATACAGTAAGCACTGGAAGTACAATAAATGTTGTTTCAATAACAGACAGTACAGGTAAAGCATACGAAATACAAAGAATATCACTTTGGAAACAGGATACCCAGATTACAGATACAGCATCAGATACTCTCACGATTGCCTCAGGCATTCAGCCGGGTAGTTATACGATTGTGATTAAGTTTGTCGATACAGGCATAACTGTTACTGCAAATAAATTGATTACTGTAACGGCAGAGTAAAGGTAAGGAGGGAATGAACAATGAAAATTAAGAAAATAATTTGTCTGCTTCTTACAACTGCAGCTTTAATATTTACAGGATGCAATGACCTGTTTGGAAAGAAAAATAAATACGCAGAAGTAATCGTAACTGTTGATACAGGTTACATAATGAAGTCGCGTTCAGCTTCAGTTACCGTACCGCAGTATTCATTCAGCGTTACTGCAACGAAAGGCGAAGAAACAGTTGGACCTGTAACAGATTCACTTGAAGGAAATGAAAATGAATTCCAGCTTTTACTTACTCCAGGAACATGGCATATAGAAGCTGCTGCAGTAAAGACAGAAGAACAGAATCAGATCGTACTCAAAGGCTCAAACGATGTAACTGTAGCTTCAAATGGTAAATACGATGTTGTTGTTCCCGTTACATATATGTCTGAAGGAAACGGCTCAATAAGTCTTTCCATAAACGTTGAATCAGTTGTAAATAAAGTTGCGTTCAGCCTTGAGGGTCAGACAATTGAAAGTCTTCCTGCTACAGGAAATTCCGTGAACATAACAGTTTCAAACGTACCTTCAGGAAATTATGATGTAATCCTTAAATTCTTTGGCGGAAGTTCAAACGATGTTTTCTTATGTTCAATTCCGGAAACAATAAATGTACGTGCAAATCTTGTTACGGATAAATGGATTGAAACAGGAGCCGGTACTTACATAAAGACGAATCAGTCAACAGGAAATGTAGAGTTTACCCTTACAGACGAAGCTGTTCGTAAAATTGTTGACCATGAATATTATGTTGATTCAAATACTGAAAACGGCAGCAATCAGAATACGGGAACATTACAAAAGCCTCTTGAAACTCTGGAAGAAGCTGTAAAAAGAATAAACTGTCTTGGAGATTCCTGGCAAACTCCGTATACAGTAAATGTTTTGAATGATCTTTCAATAAGCAGTGCAAGTGGTCTTGATTTGGATAATGTAAATGTAATTCTTAATGCCGACTCTGAATACATGATTTCGGGAAATATAATTGCCGGCCAAAACGCAAAACTTACTCTTACAAATAAAATACTTGCAGAAAAAATTACGCTCGATGAACATTCATATGTCTGGTTAAAGCAGATTGCAGGTACAGGAAACGGATCTGACCCTATGATTTCAGAAGTAATTCATCCAGCTCCTGTACAAGGAACAGTTGTCCTTAAGACAGAAGATGAAACTGGAATTCCGCAGGTGCTTGCAGACCGTTTTCTTATAAATGCCGGTTATTATATTGAAACTGATTCGCAGAACAACAGGCAGGCTTTAATTAAAAATAATTGCATTCAGGTATTTATGCCGGAAATAAATGCTTTACATAATGAGGATGCAATTTATTCATTGCCGGAAAATGCTGTATATAAGTTGGCTGTTAGACAATATATAAATGGTGTTGCAGAAAATGTTGGAATAGAAGCGTTAACAAACAGTAATGGAATATTTCAGCCTGAACTTACACCAGGGGAATGGAAAATAACGGGAACAGTTCTTAAATCAGAAGGTAGTTCTTTCGCTCAAAAAATATTGGACGGTGACGAAAAATTAATTGTTTCTGCTAATGGAAAGTACAGTGCAGAATTACATACTGAATTATTAAGCGCAGTAACCGGAGCAACCGGTAAAATTAATCTTACCATGCAGTTAAATCCTGTTGTAACAAAAGTAAAATTTAAGATTGATAATGCTCCATATGAAATTAATGTTCAAAATAATGAAGCTGTACTTAATAATATAACTCTATATGAAACTTCTAATGCACTGAATAATATTGAATTTGCTTTATATGGAACAGTTTCAACCGAAGACGTATATTTATATACTTTACCTGCATATAAAATACCAATAAAATCAAATCTTGTCACAGATAAATGGATTTATAAAGAAGGTACTGAAAATTTTATTGACAGTGAAGGCCATTTCATACTTTCAAAAGACACGCTAATTGAACTTATAGGTTACGATTTTTATGTAAGCAATTCAGGAAATGTTGAAAATTCTGGAATATCATCTGATAAACCAACTACTTTGGAAAATGCAGTAGAAAGAATAAAGTGCCTTGATAATTATAATGATGAAAATGCTTATACAATTCATGTTCTGGATAATATAACATTGGATGAACATATTGAATTAGGAAATACAAATATAATTCTTACAGCAGATAATCCATATTCAATAAATGGAAGTGTAATAACAGTCGAAACGAATTCACAGCTGACAATTTCAAATAGTATTTTATTGGGTTATGTTTATCTATATGAAGGAAAAACTCTTGGATTAAAAAACATAACTTCTTCAGAGGGAGTAATTGCATTTATTGATTCTGAACCATTCGCTGAAAATCTTACTGTTTTGAAAACAATCGATAATTCAATAATCTCTGAAGACCTTGCCAAAAGATTTCACACATTACCCGGTTATTACATTGACCCAAGTGAATCTAATCCGAAAGAAGCTGTAATTAAATCAAGCGGAATTACTATCAGCATAAATGGCGCAGCTGAATCTTATAAAATTACGCTTGATGGAGAATTTGCCTCAACAAATAATATTAAGCAAATTCAGCAGGAAGAAACAATAACTGTAAGCAGCATTACAAACTTTGGCGGAACAAAATCATATACACCGTCATCAATAGAATTGTGGCTTCAGGAAACAAAAGTTAAAGAGTCTGCAACAGAATTACAAATAACAAGTGAATTGTTGCCAGGATACTATATCCTAAAAGTAAAATTCGAAGACAACGGTCTTGAAATATACGGAACAATAATTATTGAAGTTATTCAATAGAAAATAGAGGAGAATAGAATAATGAAATTTTTCAAAACAAAATTAACAGTTCTTTTACTCTTTACAATATTATTTACAGGCTGCGACCTTATTTCAAATTTTTCACCAAAGAAGCCTGAAAAATCAGAAAAAGTTGAATTCTGCTTAACAATAAATCTTCCGGAAGAATTCAAGACAGAAGAAAATCTTCCTGCAGAAAACAGCCGCAACGCAATTCCAACATTACCTGAAGCAAGTGCAATTACATTTTCAATTGAAGCAACTAAAGAAGGTGCTGACCCTGTTACTAAATATCCCGCATCAGCCGGACAGAAACACATTCTTGCACTGGAACCAGGCACCTGGACTATTACTGTTACTGGTAATGCAGATGGAAAAGAAATTCTAAAGGGAGGAAAAACCTTTGAAGTTGCAGCAAACGGAAAGTATGATGAAACAATAGAAGTTAATTATATAACTGGAACTAATAGTGGTGCTATAGGATTAACGATGTATGTTGACCATGAAATTTCAAAAGTAAAAATTGATTATGAAATTTACACAGGAATTTATGCAACAATAATTGTCAATGCTCAAGATATTGCTGAAAATGATTCAGTTTATGGAAATGGTGAAGCTTCCAAAAAAATAGTTATGTCAGGAAATGTTCAATATGCTGTTGATGAAAATATTCCTGATCAAATATTAGAAGAATATGAAATTTCTCGAACAGGTGTTTTCCCATTATCAGGTCTTTATGCATCAAACCATAATATGATTCTAAAATTTTACGGAACAGATACAACTGGTGCAGAACAATTAATCGTAGCAATTCCGGAAACAATAGTAGTAAGGGGAGGCCTTACAACAGACAAATGGGTAAACGGCCTTGAGTCGTATGTAGAAGGACAATCAACTCCATCCGATTCTTACATAAAAGACGAACAGTTTTATCTTACGGAAGATATAATAAAGAATCTTATAGGTCATACTTTTTATGTCAAGGGAACAACAGGTTGCACTTTAACAGGAACTGCATCTGATTCCAACTTAGGAACATGGGCAGCACCGCTTGCGTCAGTTCAGGAAGCCGTAGATAGAATAAACGTTCTTGTTGATTCAAACACAAATGACGATGTATATACAATATTCGTTGACGGACATGTATATAATCAG
>JAZUKU010000017.1:0-5874 GCA_045643485.1 Treponema sp.
ATATTCACGCAATGTTCCGCCGATAAGCCTTATTCCGTTACTAATACTCTGGTTTGGAATCGGCGAACTGTCAAAGCTTATCGTAATAGTCCTTGCTTCATTCTTTCCAATTTACATGAATTTCGTTTCAGGAATTGCTGAATGTGATGGAAAGCTTATCGAAACAGGAAGATCTCTTCATATGAAACATGCAGAAATTTTCTTCAGGATACAGCTTCCTTCTGCAGTACCGCAGATTCTTACAGGAATGCAGATAGGACTTGGCTACAGCTGGCGCGCAATTGTAGGAGCAGAAATGATTGCTGCAACAAAAGGACTTGGCTACATGATACTTGATTCACAGACACTTTCGCGTACAGATAAAGTAATTGCAGGAATAATATGCATTGGAATTTCAGGAATCATAATGGACACAATCTTTAAGATTGCAATCAATTCGCTCAACAGGAAAAAACAATATGACTAATTCTGCAAAAATAATATTTGAAAACGTAACAAAAAAATATACACTTCGTGACAAAGAGCTTACTGTTTTTGAAAACCTGAACCTTGTCATAGACCCGCATGAGTTTACGATACTGATTGGCAAAAGCGGCTGCGGGAAGACTACACTTCTCCGCATGCTTATGGGACTTGAACAGCCGACTTCAGGCAGAATCATTATTCCTAAGGAAATGAATATCGGAATGATGTTTCAGGAACCGCGGCTCATGTACTGGCTTACAGTTGAAAAAAACATAACTCTTGGCATGAAGAAACATTCCGTTAAACAGGTAGACAATGTAATTTCGCTTGTAGGCCTCGACGGTTTTAAAAACGCATTTCCAAACCAGCTTTCAGGTGGAATGCAGCAGCGAGTTGCTCTTGCCCGTACTTTAATACGCGACACAAACCTTCTGCTTATGGATGAACCGTTCAGTGCATTGGACTGTTTTACAAGAAGTTCCATGCAGAACGAATTACTGCGCATTAAGAACAAAAGGAACCTTGGCATAATTTTTGTAACTCACGATATAAATGAAGCAACACTTCTTGGCGAACGGATTATTACAATCCACGGTGGCACTACAGAAGACGGCATTCAGATATAAAGTGAAGCAGAATTATATAAATCTGACATTTCAGATCAACAAATCTACGATGAAAGAGGAAAAAAATGAAAAACAGATTATGTTCCAGGGGGACAGACCCCTCTGAAAACACAAAATTCAACAGACTGACTGCAGAAATCCTTATGACAGCAGCATTATTCACATTATTTACCGCATCCTTTACTTCGTGTACAAAAAAGACTGCCGTTAAGCCTGAAAAAATCGTAATGACATACGTAGCATCCCCGCTTAACGTACCGTCAATTCTTGAAAAAGAAGACAGAACCTTTGCAAAAGCATTCAGAAAGGAAGGACTTGGTTTTGAATACAGCCCGCTCGATTCCGGTGCAGACCAGACGGCAGCACTTGCTTCGGGTGACATTCACTTTCTTAATGCAGTCGGCGGTTCTTCCGTTGTAATTGCTGCTTCAAACGGTGCAGACATTAAAATGCTGAGCATGTATTCAGTTGCACCAAAGGCATTTGCAATGTTCTCAAATGACGCTTCTCTCAATACGCCTCAGTCACTAAAGGGACTTACAATTGCAGGTCCTAAAGGAACTAACCTTCACGAACTTCTGGCCTCATATCTTGCTACAGTGGGAATGACTATGAACGATGTAAACTTTGTTTCAATGACAATTCCTGCAGCTACAGCAGCTCTTGAAAGCAAAAGCATTGACGCAGCCTTAGTTGGAGGCCCTGCTGCTTACAACATGGAAAAAAGCGGTAAGCATAAAATATGCGACGGTGAAGGATTGATTTCTTCTTCAATAGTTACTGCATGTTCACAGAAATTTGCAGACAGCAATCCGTCTCTTGTAAAGACTTTCCTTGAAACACAAAAGCAGATTGTAAAGTCAATGAATGAAGACAGACAGAAATCTTTTGAAACAACAGCAAATGCACTCGGGCTGGACGTTTCTGCAATCGAAGAAATGTATGCACTTTATGATTTTGACACAGAGTTTACGGAAGAAAAACTTGACGCTCTTCAGGGAACGGAAAGATTTCTTTACGACGCAGGCTTAATTGAAAACCACGTTGACGTAAAGTCGCTTGTGTTAAAACAGTAAAAGCTCAAAACAGCATTACTCCGGAACAAAATCCACCGTAAGTTCCGGAATATTTATGTTTGCCGCATGAACAGTAATCGTGTCGTTAAGAGCAACATTCTGAATCGTAATGTATGTTTCCATACCAAGTGATGGAATGAAAAACTGCATCTGCTTTGCGCCACGGTCTACACAAACGGCTTCTCCCTTCCACTCAGGATTCTGCAGTAAGTAAACAAGCTTCCAGTGCATGTCGCTCTTGCGTTCAGCCTGTTTCGAAGCACTCATTGCAGCATCTCCTTCACTAACACGCATAAGCATTGTGTCTTTATCAAGAAGAGGCCTTTTGTCAATAAAGGCGCGCAATTGCATGTGTGCAATCAAATCGCTGTAACGGCGCAAAGGACTTGTTACCTGACTGTACATTGCAATCCCAAGACCGCAGTGCATTGCAGGTGTTATGCCGACAGAACGCTTCCTCATGCATTTACGAAGACGGAACTGTCCTGCAAGACCAGACGGTATTTCTGACGGAATATCAGGAGCTTCCTGGCTTACGTATGGGAACGGTATATTGTTCTTGAAAGCAAATTTGGCAGCACCTTCTCCGGCAAGAAGCATCATTTCGCGGACCATGTCTGCGCTTTCAGGATGTACTTCTGGTTCAACAGTTACGGCCTTTGTTTCAGGATTTACGTTTATGTGTACTTCAGGAATATCAATCTGAACAGCACCAGCTTTATTCCGGCTTTCAATATTCTTTTTTGCAATATCAAAAAGCGGCTTCAGTTCAGCAGAATCCTTCAATTCATCTGCCTTAGAATATGTAAGACGCTTTACATTTACAAATGTCTTTAATACATCGCAGTCAGTTACATTACCGTCTTCGTCAAGACTGATTTTAAATGAAAGCGCACGGCTTTTTTCGTTAAGTCCAAGCGCATAATCTGCAATCGAAGATTCACACAGCATGCGTGATGCACCTTCCGGTAAGTAAAGGGTTGCTCCCCTTCCGCGTGCAGCTTTATCTATTGAAGAATCAGGCATAACAGTCGAAGCAGGATCAGCAATATGAATCCACAAATATTTTCCGTCAAAGCAAACGGCATCATCCGGATCCGTTGACCATTCATTGTCTATTGCGTAAGCAGTACTTTCTACAGACACACGTTCTTCTTCAGGCGGAGAAGAAAGAGTTTCTGTTGCCGACTGCATTGAAAGCCCCCAGCGTACAGGATACGGGTTTCGCGTAATATCCCAGATTTTCGTGTCGAGAAGAAGCTTGTGTGCGCGTTCAGGAGTTTCCTTAATATGAGCATCATGCAGTGTACGGCTTTTGTCTGTTTTGCCAAGAGCAAGTGCTTCTACGTCAACCATATATTTTGCATCATCAGGCAGATTAAGTTTGAGTGAGCGTAGTCTGTTTATGAATTCTTCCCTAAGCTGAACTTCCTTTCCCTTTTCATCAGCCTTTTTTACAAGCTCTTCTATTTCATTCTGTGAGCGCGGAACAAATACAATCTTTCCTTCAAGAGAATCCTTAAGTGACTGGTTAAAGAAAACAGTTTCCTTCAGTGCCCTGAATAAACCGTAAGCTTCATCAGCAATAAAGTCACCGCGTATCAAAGAAGCAGCTTCTTCAAGCGTAACCGGAGCAGAAGCAGTTTCTTCGTCAGACAAAAGCAGCTCGTGAACTTCCTTAATCTGTGCTGCCAAAGAACCGTCTTTTGGGTTTACATCATAAAGTTCATCTAAAGAAGGAACATTTTCCTGTGCAAACAAAAGTGCCTTTTCCAGAGAAGTAACAGGACCTTCATGCAGAAGAACTACATCCTTTGCGCGTACATTCTGTGTACCATATACTGCTTTCTTTGTAGCCGTAGCAGGAGTCTGTAAAAACTGAATTGAAAATTTTCCCTGTAACTCTTCGCTGCTTACAGCAGCACAGGAATTCTTATATAAAACCAAAGCATTCTTTTTAAGCATGCATTTATTCTACAAAAATTTTTATGCGTTTTCAATAATGCAAAAAAAAACACCGTCGGAATTGACCGGCGGTGTCTTTGCAAAAAAACTTAAGTTTTTAAAACTTATTTAGCAGCTTTTTTTGCTTCCTTTTCTGCTTTCTTAGCAGCTTTCTTAGCTTCTTTTTCAGCTTTCTTTGCTGCTTCTGGATCTTCAAGGTGTTCAACAGTTACTTTATCGTAACCAATTTTTCCTGTGAGAGGATTCTTGAGCCATGGAGCTTCAATCTTTTCACAGATGTTAAGTTCAGCATCAAGATCATCATTGTCTTTTACGAAGAACTTACAGCGTGACATTTCTGGAACGAAGTTAACTGTTTCGCCAAGCTTGAATGATTCTTTTGCAGAAGCCTGAACACGAGCGATAATGCTCTGTCCCTTTGTCTGAAGGAATACATGTGTTTCAGCACCGAGTGGTTCTTTGTTTGTAACCTTCATCTGCATATTGTTTTCTGCTGCTGGAGCTTCTGAGTAGCGGAGGTCTTCTGGACGAACGCCGAAGTATACTTCCTTGTCTACATATTCCTTAAGGAATTCAGCCTGTTCTGCAGTTGGTGTTAATTCGAATGAACCTTCATCAACAACAATCTTGTCTCCGGCTTTCTTAATCTTTACTGTGAGGAAGTTCATTGGCGGTGAACCGATGAATCCTGCAACGAACTTGTTGATTGGGTGGTTGTAGAGGTAAAGTGGTTCACCAATCTGCTGGATGTGACCGTCTTTCATTACAACGATCTTTGTACCCATTGTCATAGCTTCGATCTGGTCGTGTGTAACGTAGATCATTGTAGCCTGAAGTCTCTGGTGCAATGCAGCGATTTCACCACGCATTGTAACACGGAGCTTAGCATCAAGGTTTGACAAAGGTTCGTCGAACAAGAATACTTTTGGATTACGTACAATAGCACGACCTACTGCAACACGCTGTCTCTGACCACCAGAGAGAGCCTTTGGCTTACGATCGAGGTATTCTACCAAACCAAGGATTTTAGCTGCTTCGTCAACACGGCGCTGGATTTCACCTTTGTCCATCTTACGGATCTTAAGACCGAAAGCCATGTTTTCATAAACAGTCATGTGTGGGTAAAGAGCATAGTTCTGGAATACCATGGCGATGTTTCTATCCTTTGGTGGAACATCGTTCATCATTTCACCGTCGATGTAAAGTTCACCTTCAGTGATGTCTTCCAAACCAGCAACCATACGGAGAGTAGTTGACTTTCCGCATCCTGAAGGACCTACGAATACACAGAATTCGCGGTCTTCGATTGTGATATTAGCATTCTGAACAGCGCGAACACCGCCGTCGTAGATCTTGCCAATACCTTTCAATTCTACTTTTGCCATTTTGGTCTCCTACGGAGTTATATTATTCTTAGATTATAGGGCTTAACTATACATAAGTCAAACGAATTTAAGGAAATTTGAGCGAATTTCAGCAAAAAAGCATGAATTTATTAAGAAAAAAAAACGTTTCTACAGATAAAAACTTTTATTTCAGCCAGAAGAAAACAGAATGCATTAACCGCGCAGAAGTTCTATTTCCTTAGCATAACCTTCCTTATCATTAGGCGTTTCAAGAATGAAAGGCTTGTCACATAAAGCTTCATGTCTTGTAACACGACGAAGCGCTTCAAGTCCTATAAACCCCTGACCTATTTTCTGATGCCTGTCTTTGTGAGAAGAAATGTCGTTCATGCTGTC
>JAZUKU010000018.1:0-1930 GCA_045643485.1 Treponema sp.
GCTTTATCAGGAAAGGCAGCATACAATGAAGCAGTAAAGGAGTTTTCTGCAATAGCTTATCCAGAGAGCACTGATTCAGTAAACCTTACAAGAGGTGATTACGAAAAAGCATTAAGAAAACTTGCCGACGAAAAAGGCAAACCGTTATATGAATCGACACATCTTCTTGCACGCTGGACAAAAAGCGGTCTTCTTAAACAGGATAACTTTAACATGAACAAATACGATCTTATAAAGTATGCTGACCGTGGTGAAGCTCCAATAAGTTTCCAGACGTTCTCCATCAGAAGAAAAATTGCGTTAAAGAGGGCACAGGTTATAAGCAACATTTATTATCCGGCTGAACGTGCTTCAACAACACGTTATTTCAGCGCTCCAATAATTGCTGCAGTTCCGCTTACAGACAAGCAGTGCGTTAAGCAGGGAATTGAGCTTCTTCTTACAACACAAGTACAGGGAGAACTTTCTCAAAACACTGGCCTTGCACCGGTTCTTGCAAACTGCCACGTACCTGACCACCAGGCAGATGACGTACGCTACTGGATAGCAGCAACAAATGAGCCGCTCGTTCCGCTTGGAGAAGAAATCTTCTGCGAAAAAGTTGCACGCGATTTGCTTGCAGACGTAATAATTTCCTACATAAAGGACATTCAGTAACAAAAAAAACGCCGGCTGTAAAAAACCGGCGTTCTCTTTTTTAAAGTGATTCAGAAACACGAATCTTAACAGGACTTATTCCCTTAACAGAATAAAGTGCCTTATCCGCACGTTTGATAGTTGCGCTGACAGGTTCTTCTTCCTGGTTTTCTGCAATACCAATACTGAGCATTGTTCCAAGAGCTTTAATGTCAGCATCAAGAATGCGGTTAAAGTCATCGTATATTTTAAGAACAACGTTTTCTACAGTACTCAAAGAATTCTTTACCGAAGCAATAAGGAATTCATCTCCACCGTAACGGAAAGCTGTCATTCCGCTGATTAAGTTTTCGTTGATAATGTTTCCTAACTGCGAAAGTATTTTGTCACCGGCATCATGTCCAAGAATATCGTTGACCGGCTTAAACTTATCAATATCGATCATTACAAAAGTAATTCTGCTTGTCTGCGAATCAATGTACTGGCGGAGTGAGCGCCTGTTCTGCAAACCTGTAAGTGGCTCAAGAGAAACTTCCTGCCTAAGCTGAGTAATCTGAGTCTGCTGCTGAGAAAGAAGTTCAATACGCTTATTTTCCCAGTTGATGATTACAGCCGAAATGAATGTTGCTCCGCCTAATGTAATAAGAATTACTATAAGCGAAACATAATAAGTAAAGTCTTTAACAGTATCTGCGTCCCAGTGACCAAAGATTCCGACAAGAACAACGCCTGCAAACAAAAAGCCTGCTGTTACATAAGTAAGCTTTTTATTGCTGTAAAGCGGAGTAAGCACTAAAGCAATTACGCTTGTAGCAAAAACAGAAACAAAAATGTCGTGGAAAAAACAAAGAGCTATTATTGAGCACGAAAATCCAATCGAAACAATATAGTTTTTTGCCATTTCAGGAATTTTCTGTGTAAGCAGAAGAATTTTTGTAAGGAGAATAAAAAAGATATACGAACAGCCTGGAAAAAGACAGTAAGAAAGAAGGTATTTTGCAGATGTTATTTCATATTTTCCGTTAACTGGAAAAATAAAGAATGAAGTAATTTCACATAAAATCATTGCAATACAGCAACCAAGCATTATTTTAAAGTGGCGGTTTCTCCACTGAATCTGAAATGCCTTTTTACGTTCTTCAAAATTCTCTTTGTTTTCGAAGTTCTTCTGTTCCATAAATAACCTTAGCAGCTAACTGCCTATAATATTGGAAATACTATTTTTACATAAACTATTAATATTATCTTAATTTTATTTGGTAAAATAACAACTGTCAACAGTTTCTTCTATATA
>JAZUKU010000019.1:0-2272 GCA_045643485.1 Treponema sp.
TCTTCAATGCTGTTTCCTGCATTCTGAACAATTACGTTTGCACCAAGTTCCTTTGCCTTGTTTATGAATACGTCAAGGTCACGCTGCCACCGTTCGATTGCAAGAGTATCTATTGAAAAACCGATTGTATATGTTTTTAAAGACTGTGTTTCACTGCTGTGTTCGTCTGCATTCTTATTCTGCTTACGGTTACTGCATGAAAGAAATAAAACTGCGGAAAAAAGACATGCTGCGATCAAAAGATTTTTTTTCATAACACGATACTCCTTTAATTCTGCTTGTATTCACTTGGCGAAAGACCGAATTTATTCTTAAACAGCCTGCTGAAATAATTCTGATCGTTGTAGCCTATCTGTGCCGTAATTTCCTTTATTGAAAGTTCTGAATTCTTCAACAGCTGGCATGCTTTTTCAAGACGCCTGTCTGTAAGGAAATTGATAAACGTAACGCCCTTCTCTTCCTTAAACAGTTTGCTCAGGTAGAAAGAACTTACGCCGGCATATTCTGCCATCTGTTCAAGCGAAATGTCATTCTGAAGGTTTTCGTTTATGTAGTCACATATTTTTTTGATTACAGGATTTTCATTCAGTTTTTTGACACTGTTAATAGCTGCCGTAAATTCAAGAAGTATATGACAAAGAAAATCCTTAAGCATAGCATCATCATTTTCACGGCTTAAGTAAGCAAAAGCATCATTGAACATTTCGCTTTCGAAATCATGGTTTATTTCATCGACTATATTTTTTGCAGAAACTATAAGCTCAAAGAAAGAATTCTTCATCTTATCCTTAGCCATACCGTTTTCCATAAGCTGGGCATAATACAATTCTACAAAAGACTTTACTGCAGCAGAATCGCCCTGTCTGAGCCTGTTCAGAATCTGCGTCTTGAATTCCTTTGTATTGTAGGAAGAATGAACGCTTTCCGAAGAATCTGAATCTGCAAAAAGAATTCCTCCATCAGAAGAAGTCTTGTTTAAAGCAGAAACAGCTTCATTGTAGCATGAAGACATAAGCGAAATATTTTTTTCCACCTTGCTTACACCTGCCCTTATTCCTGAAGTTACAGTATAGGAAAGTGTTGAATAAAGGTTTTTAATTTCTTCATCGACAGAATTCTGTTCGCTTTCAGAAAGTGAAAACGGTACAAGGACTGCAAGCCTGTTCATCATGAATGAACTGACAAGGCATCTTCTTACGTTGTTAAGTTCTGTTCTTATCTTTAAGTACATATCGTACTGATTGTCTGAAGTAATTTTTGGAAACTCAAAGCTTATAAAGCACCACGCAAGATTCTTTATGTTAAAGAATTCCATGTATGAATCAATGTCTATGTTCTTGTCGTCATTAAATATACACGCATAGATAAAATCGCTTTCTACCATAGGGTTAACAAGGTCAAGCTTTTTGTGAAGTTCAAGACCTGCATTTTCTGAACCGCGGCGGTTGTCGATAAAATCCATTGCGCTTCTTACAGTCTGGATTACAACATTTCTGTTAACAGGTTTTGTAATGTATTTGAATGCACCAAGATTCATTGCTTCCTGAGCATACTGGAATTTGTCGAATGCACTCAGGATTACAATTACAATTTCCGGCTTAAGTTTTGTTATGCAGCTTACAGTTTCAAGTCCCGTTAAGCCAGGCATGTTTATGTCCATGAAAATAATGTCTATGTTTTCCTTTGAGGCAATTTCAATGGCTTCTGTTCCTGAAAGAGCAGTATGTATGTTTACGCTTCCTTCAAAATTTTTCTTCATGATGAAAGAAAGAGAATCCAGTACAATCTGCTCGTCATCTGTTATTAGGATTTCGTACATTACAGTTCCTTGTTCCTTGGAATTTTTATTATGAATTTAGTACCTTTTCCGTCTTCATTGGATGAAATGTCATAAATATCATTGCGATGATAATACAACTTCAACCTTAAGAATACATTTATCAGTCCGGTACCTGTATGCTTGTCTTTTTCTACGGAAACAGGTTCTGTGCTTACTGCAAGTATTTCTTCCGGTAGCCTTGTTGTTTCAGACTCAACAGCTTCGAATACAGATTTCCTTATTTCTTCGCTCATTCCGTTTCCGTTGTCAGATACGCTTATTATTATGAATTTTTCTGTAAGTTCTATGTTAAGTTCAACTTTACCTTTTGAGTTTTTAAGTCCGTGCTTAATGCAGTTTTCTACAAGCGGCTGCAAAGTCATTGCCGGTATGAGTTCATTGAAGCTGTATTCCGGAATGTTCTTTGTAAAGCTCAGGCGTTCGCCAAAGCGT
>JAZUKU010000020.1:0-11362 GCA_045643485.1 Treponema sp.
CGTAAATATAAATGAAACAGACGGTCTTAAAAAGCTTGTCAATTCACTCGACTGCGTAATGCGCGTAACGATTGCCAAATCTGCTTCTAAGGAATACGGCTTCATAGGCCTGTTTACTGACGGAAACGGAAACTACTGGTACAAGGTCAGCCGAGGTTTTGCAACAGCACTTAATGAAAGTCTTTCTTCTTTAGAAAAGTTAATTGATGAATTTGACGAATCATTGGATTATTCTTACAAAGAGAAAATTAACATTATCTATAGAGTATTAAACAGCCTTTACGAATAGGAATCTATCTGGCTTAGAATACGCTTTGCTTTTTTTGCATTGGCGTTAGGTTTTTTCTTAATAACAGGCTTTTTGTTCTTTTCTTCCTTAGCTTTCTCTGCTTTTTCAGCTTTATCCTTTGCATCAAATTCTGCAAGAGTTCCGTTAGCCTTAGCTTCTTCACGCTGCTGCTTTTTTAATGCTGCTTCCTGTTCTGCCTTTTCCTTTTCTTCCTTTTCCTTAAGCTGCTGTTCTTCGTATTCTTCCTGTTCTTTTGCAAGGGCTTCTACTTTTGGTCTTACGGAAGCGTATTTACCTTTTGCAAATATATCGAGGCCTGTACCCTGTGTAGCAACATCTGAATGTTCTATGAATTTAAGGCAGATTTCTTCGTATTCAGGACGGCCGTATTTTGCAAATTCTTTTCCAAGTGCATAGCGAAGATTTTTTCTTGAATCAAGATTCATTACGTCTTCGCAGAGTTTTATTATTTCCTGTGTACCTGCGTTATTTTCTTCAAGAAGGTACTTTGCAATTTTAACTTTTGTATTGTCACCTACTTTCTTGTCTGTAATCTGGCTTACTAAATATTCGTTTCCTTCAGGTACATTCAGTTTTGAAAGAACCTTATAGCATTCTTCCTTAACGTTAGCCTGTTCGTTTTTATCCTTGCAGCGGTAAATCAAATTAGGAACAGTCTGCGTAAGGTTTCTGTCTGCAATAAGCTTTACTGCTTCAAGTCTTACCTTGTACTGACTGTCACGCAATGCCTGTATAATCAGGTTGTCTGCATCTTCATCATGGAAATACGAAATGCCTTTTATTACATATACACGCAGGTTTGGATCAGTTGTTTCAAAAAGCTTAAGGATAATTTCTTCTGATTCAGGCTTTTCCATTGCACCTATTGCTTCTGTTGCATACATTCTTACAAATGAATTTTCGTCTTCATTCTGTGCAATTTCAGAAAGCTTTTCCCATGTTTCTACAGCCTTGATTTTTCCAAGTACCTTCATGAGCGACTGACGCTGAGATACAGACAAATCGTCGCGGTCAAGATATTCTGCAAGGAACATTGCTTCTTCCCTGCTGCCTGTCTGACCAATACAAGTCAAAGCTCCGTCAAAAAAGTCTTCGTCTTCCTTTTCAATCAATGTTACAAGACACGGTAAAGCTGCCTTACAGTCAACAGCAGCAATATACCTGAAACAGGCGCTTACTGTATCCTTGTTTTCATCATACGGATCGTCTACAACAGTAACTGCATAATCTTCAAGACACGGATCCTTTAGCTTTTCAAAATATGCTAAAATCTTCTGCCGTAGAACAGGTGTTTTTGTTTCCTGGAACAAGTCATATATTTCTTCTACAAAGCG
This sequence comes from Treponema sp., assembly GCA_045643485.1. Taxonomy (GTDB): domain Bacteria; phylum Spirochaetota; class Spirochaetia; order Treponematales; family Treponemataceae; genus Treponema_D. The sequence goes on from JAZUKU010000020.1 coordinate 1,645, forward strand.
CAAATCTTCTGCAGAAGTAAGTTCGTCGATTAATGATGTGATTTCTTCTTCAAGACCGTATTTGAATGTTTCCTGGCACTGAGTTAAATATTCGTTAGTATTGTGTTCTTCATTTTTTGTCTGAACTTCAAGTACCTTGTCTGCATCAGGCTTACGTGGACGCTTTGGTTCCGGAATAATTACTTCCCTGTTAAGGAATTCTTCTTCATTATATTCATATGAGTCTGATTCAATTTCTTGGTCATTAATTTCTGCCGTATATTCAGCAGACGCAATTGATTCAGTAAATTCTACAGTTTCTTCAGAAACTTCCTGTGCAAAGAGACTGCCTGTAAGGAAAAATGCAGAACAGCATAAAACTACTCTAAAAAATACTAGTCTTTTCATCTCTTATATTATCGGCTTAAAGTTCACCGGAGTGAAACTGTTTTAAAAATTCTTCCCTGTATTCTGTAAAACGATCTTCCTTAATGGCCTGGCGTATTTCCTTCATCATGTTGTTAAGGAAATAAAGGTTATGGTAAGTTGCAAGCATGCACGAAAGGATTTCCTGTTCCTTGAAAAGATGCCTTAAGTAAGAGCGTGAATAATTGCGGCAAACCTTGCAGTTACACTGGCTGTCTACAGGATTAAGGTCATGAATGAACCGTTCCTGCTTTATTGAAAGGTTTCCGTGATGAGTAAAATATGAACCGTTTCTTGCATTGCGGCTTGGAAGTACACAGTCAAACATGTCAATTCCGTCTGCAACTGCCTCAAGAATATATTCCGGTGTACCAATACCCATTACGTAACGCGGCTTTTCGTCAGGAAGATACTTTACAGTATACTGAAGTGTTTCTGCAAAGATTTCTGCAGGTTCGCCAACGCTAAGACCGCCAATTGCAATTCCTGGAACATCAAGGCTTCCTACAAATTCTGCACTCTGTTTGCGTAGGTCTTCAAAGAAATTACCCTGTACGATAGGAAAAAGATTTCCCTTGTATCCGTTTTCCCTCTGAACATTCCATTCCTTGAGAGCACGTTCTGTCCATGAAGAAGTTATCTTCAATGCCTTTTCTGCTTCCTTGCGCTCTGTTCCAAAACCAGTGCATACGTCAAGCTGCATCTGTATGTCTGAATTAAGCTTTACCTGAGTCTGAACGACATTTTCCGGAGTAAAAAGATGCTTGCTTCCGTCAATGTGACTGCTGAATTCAACACCGCCAGACTGAATCTTACGGAGCTTGGAAAGTGAAAATACCTGGAAACCGCCAGAGTCTGTAAGGAAATTACGCTGCCACTTTGAAAAACCGTGAAGGCCTCCGTTTTCCTTAACAACATCAGCACCCGGACGAAGGTAAAGATGATATGTGTTTGCAAGAATAATCTCAAAACCAATTTCTTCAAGATCATCCTTTGTCATTGCCTTTACAGTAGCATTTGTTCCAACAGGCATGAATACAGGTGTCTGTACGTCACCATGAGGTAAATGCAATATACCTGTTCTTGCGCCTTTTTTTTCACTGTTGTCTTTATGTGTACATTCAAATATGCTTTCTATCATTCTGTTTTCCTGAAATTAATTTTTCCTGTAATAATATTAATTAAGTTCTTGCAAATTTTAAAAGAACAATACTTGCGACTATAAAGAAAAAGACTGGGAACCATGCTCCAAACAGCGGAGGTATTGCACCGAATTTTGCCATGAGCATTGTAACCATCTGCATAACGTAGAATAAAACGACGGCAGTTATAGATAAAGCAAGACTTACGAGCAAAACATTTTTCTGAGTTTTACCGCTTAAACCGATTGCAAGGAATACAACAAGAAATACGATGAAAGGAAATGAATATTTCTTATAGTAAATTGAACTTGCTTCTGCACTTGGAAGACCTGATTTCTGAAGATGTTCAATATACTGCCTTGCTTCTGCAGTATTAACGCTTTCTACATCTACAGTATTGTTTCTGAATGTAGCAGGAGGTTCATTAAGTGCAGTCTGTTTTTTTCTGTCAAAATAACTTGTTACTATAGTCCCATCTTTTTGTGAATAAGCAATTGGATTCTGTAAAGCCCAGTAGGTTTCCTTCCATTCAGCAGTATCACACTTTACAACGCTTTCAAAAGTTTTGTCTTCATTACGAAGGACAATTACTACATTATAAAGCTTTTCCTGAGAATCATCATAATGCTCTGCTTTGTAAATGACATTACCCTCTTCACTCATTATTACAATTCTATCGTTGTTAAGGCTCTTTTCCTTATTCAGGGCAATGTCAGTAAGTTCAATTTTTTTAGCATACGTCGGAACTACAATCGTGTCTTCAAAATAAAAAAGACCAAAGCTTAAACCAAGTGCAATTATAAGCAAAGGCATTGTAAACTTTAACAGGGAAACGCCGGAAGCAAAAATTGCTACAAGTTCATTCTTTGCATACAAGTCACTCAACGTATAAGCTGTAGCAAAAAGAACTGCAATTGGAACTGCATACCATACTGTTTTAGGAATGTAATACAGCATTATCGTTCCAACCATTTTTGCCGGAACCTGCTGGTTAAGATAATTCCATATATTCATAAGAAGATCAGTAAGGCACAATACAAGAACAAAGAAAGCCAGTGCGCCAAGAAATACTGAAATGAATTTTTTGTAAAGATAAATAATAAGTTTCATTTTCTTTTCAACCTGAAGTACAAGACAATACCCAGTATTCCTATAACGAAATTGGGTCCCCACATCATAATGAAACCATTGTAACCGCTTCGTAAACCGAACATCTGTCCAAGAATCGTAGCAGCCCAGTATAAAACTGAAATAATAAGGCCAAAAATAAGCCCAAGAGTCTGACCGTCTTTTCTACCAAATACAAGTGCAAGCGGTAATGCAAGAAGTGCAAAGAAGAACGAACCGAAAGGAATCGAAAACTTTTTGTTGAATTCAAGTTTATATGTATTAAGAAGCGTTTTTCTGATATCAGGAGTCTGTTCCATTTTCTTAAGCCTTTTATACAAGTCGTATGAAGTCATTTCACGGGGAGAAACAGAAGAGCTCTTTGAAATGATGGAAGATTCAAAAATATTCAGAGTCATCAGTTCTGAATTAAGGACATCATAGTCATATTTTTTTCCTTTATTGAACAGAAGAACCAGGGCATCACTCATATTCAGCTGCATAAGGATATCCCTGCTTACAGAATTAAGAATGTCGCTTTCCTTTGAAACAATAATCCTTTGATTGCCTTCTGAATCCGTATCAAAAAATACAAGGTCACTTACATGCTTTTTATCTACATCACCTATAACAATTGTTGAGTCATTCATTCTTTTAATTGACTGGCTTTCAAGTTCAATTGCCGGATTAGAAACAATGATAGAACGGTACAGTTCGTTGTATTTTAACGTGCCTACAGGAAGAAGATAATCGTTTACAAAAAAACTGACAACTGAAATAAGCATTCCAAGGAATAATACAGGAATAAGAACCTTTCTGTAACGCTGACCACTTGCACGAAGAATAAGAACTTCATTATCAGTAACCATTCTTCCCAAACACATGAGGAATCCTACAAGAGTAGCAAATGGAGCTGACTGTGCAATGATTGCCGGTAAACTGTAAAGCATTAATTTCAAAACAGAATCAAGCGGAACCCTTTTCTTTAAAATTGTTTCAGCCATAAGAAGAATCTGATTGCAGAAGAAAATCATAAAGAAGAAAAGAAATGAAACAAAGAAATATAGAAACAGTTCATTCAAAAGATATTTTGTAAGGACATGATTCCTTAACTTTCTTCTCTGGATTCTTTTTTCAAGAGGCTTTAGGTTCTGATTTATGATTGTTTCCGAAAGGACTACCCGCTGTTCACTCATTAATTTTTTCCTGTACTTCCAAAACCGCCTTCACCACGTTCAGTTTCTGAAAGAGTCTGTGTCAATGTAAAATCTGCCTGAATTACAGGAGATGCAATAATCTGTGCTATTCTGTCTCCGTTGTTTATTGTAAAATCTTCTTTGCCAAGATTAATTAAAATCACTTTTACTTCACCACGGTAATCACTGTCAATTGTACCCGGTGTATTTAAAACAGTTACGCCGTTTTTTGCAGCAAGACCGCTTCTTGGACGAACCTGAACTTCATATCCCAAAGGTATTTCAAAACGCAGGCCTGTTGGAATCATTGCAGACTCGCCTTTTTTTAATACAAGGCTTTCCGTTAAATAAGCGCAGATGTCTGCTCCTGCAGCTCCTTCAGTTTTATAAACCGGAAGAACAGCTCCTTCTTCTGCCGTACATTTTATGTTTACTTTTTCCTGCATTTTCTTTCCTTTACATTAATATTTTTTTTATTCTGTCAGCATCACTTCTTTTTACGGAAGGACCATACATGACAAAAGATCTGTTTTCCCTTATTAAAAGCTTATTTACTGCATTCATTATGTCAGCTTTTCCAACAGATTCTATTATTCTTATTGTATCATCAGTATTTCTTAGTGAAAAGTGCATTTCAAGATTACGGAAAAGACGTTTCATTACGTAATCCATGTCTTCTGAGCTTATCGTTTCTTCACCAATTACGTGTTTTTTTGAAATTTCTATTTCTTCATCTGTTACTGAATTGATTAAAATTTCATTCATTTCAGTACACAGGATTTCTGTTACTTCAACTGCATTTTTCTTTTCAGAAGAAGCATATGCACACCATGCCATTTCATTCTGATATATTGTAAAAAAGCTGTATACACTGTAGCAAAGACCTGTTTTTTCCCTCAGTTTTTCAAAAAGACGGGAACTCATTGTATCACCGGCTATTGCATTGAATATGACAAGAGTCCAGTATTCCTTTTCGCAGAACGGCATACTGTAAGGATAAAGCATGAAAAACTGTTCCTGATTGAAATCTGATTTTTTTAACAGTAAGCCTTTATTCCATACGTTTCCCAAAGGAACGCATTTCTTTCCAGATTCGTCCTTATATTCAGAACAACCGTCAGTTTCCCTTTCAAAAGCGTTCAGTTTTTTAACAGAAAGCTTTTCCAGTTCAGAAATTATTACTTTTTCATCGAAGCAACCGGCGGCACAGACAGTCAGCTGACCGTTCACAAAATATTCTTCGTACCATTCACGAACCTGTTCTACAGTTAAACTGTCAACATCCTTTTCATTACCGCTTATGTTTTTGCAAAGACCTTCATCCTTCCAGATAAATGCCGCAACTTCATCAAGTGCCGCCTCCTCTGGGTCTTCGCGTACAGTTATTATTTCTTTTTTAACTACTTCCTTTTCCCGCTCAAATTCTTCTGCAGGAAAAGCTGCATTCTGAGCCATGTCGCAGAAAACAGACATCGCTGTCCTTAAATTTTCGTTGATTGCAGGAACAGTGAAATGCATGCAGACGTTTTCCTTTTCAGTAAACGCATTTGCAAAACCGCCTGTCTTGTCAAACGTTACGGCAATGTCTTTTGTCGAAAGTGAATTTGTTCCTTTAAAAATCATATGCTCGGTAAGATGAGAAATTCCTCTGTGCCTAGAGTCTTCATTTCTGCTTCCTACCCTGAACCAGAATCCCACAGATACTGTTTTTGTGTTTTCTGATTTTTCCGTTACGAGGAGAATATTGTTTTTTAAAAGTCTTTTTTCACTCATATGCAAAAAAAACGGATTCCCGTCTAGCAGGAACCCGTCTTATCTTTAAGAAATTATTTCCTAGCTGTTCTTGCGTGCAATTTCTTCAACTGCATCGATGTAAGAAAGGTTAAGACGACCCATTTTGTCTACTTCAAGAAGCTTAACTGGAATCATCTGTCCTTCTTTAAGAACGTCTGTTACTTTTTCAACACGGCTGCGGCTGAGCTTTGAAATGTGGCAGAGTCCTTCTTTTCCTGGAAGGATTTCTACGAATGCACCAAAGTCCATAATGCGCTTTACTGTACCGTTGTAGATTGTACCTGGTTCCGGATCTTCGCAGATGCCTTTTACAGCTTTCTTTGCTTCTTCTGCAGATGCACCTGTCTTTCCGTAGATTGTTACTGTACCGTCATCATCTGTATTGATTGTAACACCGTACTGAGCACAAAGAGCCTTGATGTTCTTTCCGCCTGGTCCGATGAGGGCACCGATCTTATCTACTGCAATCTTCATTGTTACGATTTTTGGTGCGTATGGACTGATTTCAGCAGGCTTGTCGATGCACTTTTCCATGATGCTGAGGATGTGTTCACGTCCGCGTTTTGCCTGTTCAAGAGCCTTGCGCATGATGTTCATTGAAACACCAGCAATCTTAATATCCATCTGGAAGCCTGTAATACCGTCGTGTGTACCTGCTACCTTAAAGTCCATGTCACCAAGGTGATCTTCTTCACCAAGGATATCAGAAAGAATTGCATAATGTCCGTAAGGATTGTCTCCTTCTGGTTCTGTAATAAGACCCATTGCAATACCTGCAACCATCTTCTTCATTGGAACACCGGCAGCTAAAAGTGAAAGACAACCGCCGCAAGTAGAAGCCTGTGAAGATGAACCGTTAGATTCCATAATTTCAGAAACTACACGGATTGTGTAAGGGAATTCTGAACGGCTTGGAATCATTGGAGCAAGTGAACGGCGTGCAAGGTTACCGTGACCGATTTCGCGGCGTCCTGTTGTAAGCTTGCCTACTTCGCCAACTGAGTATGGTGGGAAGTTATAGTGAAGGATGAAGTTTTCGCTTCTGTCGCCTTCAATGTCATCATATACCTGTTCGTCTAATGCTGTACCTAATGTTGTTACAGCGAGAGACTGTGTTTCACCGCGTGTGAACAATGCACTTCCGTGTGGGCGTGGAAGAACGTTGATTTCGCAAGTAATTGGACGAATGTCTTCTGTACCGCGTCCGTCAATACGAAGTCCTTTTTCAAGAATGCTTGAACGGAGAAGATTGTACTGAATGTCATCAAACAAAGCATTGTAAAGCTTCTTCTGTGTTTCATCTTCAAGCTGTTCTGCATACTTTTCTGCAATCTTTGCCTTTACTTCTTTTACAGCATTGCCGCGAGCCTGCTTGCCTTTAAGGAAACATGCTGTCTGCATTAACGGAATTGCTTCTGCCTTGATTGCTTCTGCATTTTCGAGAACTGCTGTCATTTCTGTAAGAGGAAGCTTTTCCTTGCCGCATTTAGCTACAAGTTCTTCCTGTAAAAGACACATATCTGTAATAAAGCCCTGAGCCTTTTCGAGAGCACCGAGCATTACTTCTTCGCTAACTTCATTGGCACCGCCTTCAACCATTGTAAAACCGTCTTTTGTTCCGGCTACAACAATTTCAAGCTGAACTTTTTCCATCTGTTCGTATGTAGGATTAATTACATATTCACCGTCAATATAACCAACACGACAACCTGCTACTGGTCCATGGAACGGAATGTCTGAAATTGAAACTGCAGCACTTGCAGCAATTACTGCAAGAATGTCAGGCGGGTTAACACCGTCTACAGAAACACATGTTGGTACAATCTGAATTTCGCGGCCGAATGCAGGTTCAAACAAAGGACGCATTGGACGGTCAATAAGACGGCTTACCAAAATTTCCTTATCCTTTGGACGACCTTCTCTCTTTACGAAACCGCCTGGAATCTTACCTGCTGCATAGAATTTTTCATTGTATTCTACAGTAACTGGAACGAAATCCAAACCTTCTTTTGCTTCACTTGAAGCACATACAGTTGCAATAACAGATGTTCCGCCAATCTGTGCGTAAACACATCCGTTTGCCTGTTTACCAATCTTACCTGTTTCGAGGATAAGCTCCTGATCACCGATTTTTCTTGTTACTCTTTCGATCATTTTTTCCTTCTTCTTGTTCTTTTATTAGCATGCCGTTTGAACAGCCGGCATGTTTTTTAAAACAAAAGGCAGCTTGTTATAAGGCTGCCTTAATGTTTAATTTACTTACGGATACCAAGTTCCTTAATGAGAGCACGATAACCTTCGAGGTCTGTTCTCTGCATGTATTTAAGCATCTTTCTGCGCTGACCTACGATCTTTAAAAGACCACGTGAAGCGCCTGTGTCTTTTGGGAATGCCTTGCAGTGTTCTGTGAGCTGCTTGATGCGTTCTGTCAACAATGCAATCTGAACTTTTGTGTTACCGGTGTCATTAGCGTTTGCACCGAATTTTGAAACGATTGAAGCTGAAGCTTCTTTTGTAAGTGCCATATACTTACTCCTTAAAAAAATATTTTTATTACCATGACAACCGAGCAGGATTCTTTAAGGAAAAATCCAACCAAGCAGCATTAGTTAATAAACAAATTAAAACATTACAGCGTTTATTCTTGAAAACTTTATGTCATCCGGAAGAAGAAGCTTAATGCATTCCTTTTCGACAGAACATATCGTCTTATAAAAACTGTAAGCGTTAACATCACTTCTTTTTTCATCAGAAAGCTGAACGTTAACATTGTAATTTCCGTCCGGCGGAATTACCTGCGGTGAAACATTCTGAGCAGAAATCCAGGTTTCTTCACCGGTAAAACCTTTCTGCTTACCGTCTGCCCTTTCCCACTTTAACTGTGAAACATCAAAGCTGAACGGCCGGCCAAGCATTTTTTCTGCTGAAATAAAGTCTGCGTTTTTAACTGCATCCCTTATGAGCGAAGAACTTATTCTTTTTGAATCAGTGACTTCATCTTCAAGAACCGCAAAGTCAAAAGCAGCTTCTCTGGAAAGAACTGCAATATCAGCAGGCTTGTATGCACCCTGATAACCGCAGCTGAAATCCTTACCTTCGGCAAGATACTTCATTCCGCATAAAGATACCAGTTTAAGAATAAAATCTTTGCCATTAATTTTAGCGAAATCAGAAGAAAAGTCAATGGCTACAACGAACTTAATTTCTTTTATTGTACAGATTTCCATCTTCTGACGCAGTGTTGAAACTTCACCCGAAGCGCCTTTTATTGAAGAGGTAAACGTTACTATTCCAGGCACAAGATTCTTCTGTTCAAGGACTGAATCAAGAAGTTTTTGATGACCTTTATGCATTCCGTCAAAGCTGCCTATTGTCAAAGCAGTACCTTTTTTAAGCCATTCTGCATTGAATTTTCCGTTAACAATGTTTTCCCATGTGTATACAGTAGGCTCAACGTCATTCTGTTCCGGGTGAACTGCAAATTCGTAGAAATAGCGCTTTTCGTCACGGCTTATGATTCCTGCAAAATTGCCGTCTTCGTAAAAAACTGCGTATTCGTGTTTATTGTTGTTAACCTTATACGTTTCCCTCTCTTCTACACTGAACATCTTGAACTGGAGGGGCCTTCCGTTAAGGTAATTCTTTTCGTATTCCTTTTTTAGTACAATTACAGGGAATCCGCAACGGGCAGCAAAATCTTTTGTCATAAGGGTGAATTTATTTCTTATTGATTCAAAACGTAATTTCTGTTCCTTAAGCTGTTCCGGTGTAAGTTCAGGCTTTTGTTTTTTAGATTTGTCTTTTGGCTCATTTTCTGCAGAGGTATTTTCTTCTGTAAATTTACTTTGATTTTTAAGGGCATTTTCTATTGTAAAATCTTCGAGAGTTTCGTAACCGGCTGCATCTTCAAGCCTGAACGGACCTACTGAAGTTCTTCTTAATGCAATAAGGTGTCCGCATGTTCCCAGAGCCTGTGCTACATCTCGTGCAATTGAGCGTATGTAGGTTCCCTTTGAACATTCAATTTCCAGAAGTGCATAGCAGTAACCGTCACCGCTTTCTTCAGTTGTCTTG
>JAZUKU010000021.1:0-43112 GCA_045643485.1 Treponema sp.
TTTCTTTGCAGAATTCAACAAGTTTACGGCCATAACCACAGTGTCGTTTTTCCGGTAAAACTGCGAGATTATTTAAATCATAATGGCCATCTTCCTGTTTCGCAAGACTTACATAACCAGCAAGTTTTTCATCTTCATAAAGGCCGTACATAAAAAAGCCACAGTCGTAATAATTCTGAAGCTTTTCCATTGGCATAAACGAAGTGTGTCCCGGACAATTTTCTTTTGTAAAACCAAGATTTGCTGCAACAGTTGCAAAGCTTTTGTGAATAAGTTCGAGAACTTCCGGCAATTCAGATTTTTCCAAAGGTTTAATTTCAACCGAACAATCTACAGTACCAATCTGATAATCATCTTCGTAAATAATGCGGCCGACAAAATTTGAATAAACAATATCGTAAGGAACGTTGTATTTATCAAGCAGAGAAACAATTACGTCTGTGTGTTTTTTCATTTCAAGTGGACAGTCAGTTTTAAACCATGTAATTGGTATAATGTTGCCCTTAAAATCATCTTCGTAAAAAGGAGGAATTGGAAGATTTGCACGGAACCATTCATCTTCTGCGCGAAAAACTGCTTCATCTTCTTTAGAAAAGATTCCGTCACGTATACGACGCCAGCATAAAGCAAAAAGACCTGCAGGTTTTTGTGTTTTAAAAGCTATTTCACGTCCCTGGATTCTCATGTATTTTTGCATTTATTCTTCCACCCAAACATTAATTTCACATTTTTCAGGAACTTCAAACATATCTTTGAACTTTTGAGTAAGTCCTTCATCGACGAAGTATGCTTCAAGTTCGCCAGAAGTAATTGCAGCATTTCGTTTTGCAAGCCGACGTGCCCATTCTTCATCAGAAATGTCGATGTAATGAAATTCGCATTCAATGTTTTTTGATGCGTAATATTCTTTTGCAAAATCACGTTCGCGTTTTGTCCAGAAGCCCCAGTCTAAAATTACATTGATTCCGCTTTCAATAATTTCAACAGACTTTTCAAAAAGATAATTTTCGGCACGTTCCACATACAAATCATGCTTTTCACCAACATCCTTTCCAAAAAGCGCAAGTGTAATTTCATCAACAGAAAGAATTACCGCCTTGTACTCTTCCCGAAACTTTTTTGAACATGTGCTTCTTCCGCTGCAGATTTTTCCGCATGTCATGTAAACTTTTGCCATATATTTTTCCACGCTAAAAACTATCTGCTATAAATTCCATTAATCACTTCCGATTTGTATGCAGCAGCTTTTGGAAGATCCGGATAATCATCAACAATTTTTACAGCAAGCTGATTATCATATGGAATGCTCAAAGTCTTAAAGCTGATTGGAGCTGGAGTTTTTGCCCCATATTCCCCTTCAATTAAAAGTGCATGACAACGTGCAGTTCCAAGTGAATTACCTACACTACCAGTATTTATTGCATAACCTTCGTTGAATTCCCGAACGTAAGCCTGATGACAGTCGGCACAGATAAATCCGCCAAACTTTTTGCCATCTTTATTTGTAAAGCCCTCGATAATTTCCGCTGTTGGAAGCCAATTGTGAAAATTTTTATGACTAGGACGGCCGTGAAACAGACGAAAATTTATTCCGCTAATCCAGATTTCATCTTCCAAAGGCAAAGAATCAAGCCAGTCCAGACGTTCTTTTCCAAGCTGGTTCCAGTAAAAAGCATCCGATTCGAATCCTGGTGGACAATTTTTCGAAAACTCAACGCAGCCCCTGTCCCAGTTTCCCGCAATAAAATGATTACAGTTTGCACGAACCCAATCAGTAGTTTTATGACTTTCCGGTCCTTTTCCAACACAGTCTCCAAGAAACCATATTTCATCAGCCTGAATTTTTTTCATCTCATTTTCAAGAGCTTGTGTTGCCGGCATGTTACCGTGTAAATCAGCTAAAAAAAGAATTTTTGACATTTACTTTTCTCCTGAAGTATTTTCTGAATCAATTTTCCAGTATACAGTTCCGTCTGGTTTGCGTGACATAAGCTTTCGTGCAATAAGTTCACGGCGTAACATTGTTGGATTCATAAATGTATGGTATTCACTTATCTTTAATGTTACTTCACGTTCAGTATAATTTTTTCCGCATTCAAATAAAGATGCAAGATATTCGCAGACGATTTGCTTTCCTTCTGCTGTATTTGGCCATGCTGTTATTTTTTTATCTTTATCAAGATACTTTTCTAAATTTTCCTTTTGCATAAATTCTTCCTTTTTTTATAAATTAATGACTATATTATTTTTACAAGTTCCTTGCAGAGCATGAGCAGATTGTAGCGTATTCCGTAACGCTGACCCCAGCCGCGGTTATCCCATTCGTCTGAAGCAACGTCATCGCCGCCGTAAATGATTGCGCCATAATCGAAGCCACGGAACTGTGCTACGGCTAAATTTCCTGCCTGTTCCATTTCTACTATTTTTGCACCTTCAGTTTTGCGGAGTTCTATTTTATCTGCGGTTTCGCGTAAGAGAGCATCTGTTGTCCAGCAGAGGCCCTTTATGTAGTCAAAGCCTTTTTCATCAAGATAATCTGTTATGCGTTTTACTGTTTTTGGATTGCTGTTTACTACACGACCAGCTGGAAGATAATGATATGAAAAACCTTCATCGCGGATTGCTCCTTCTACAACAAGGAATTCCCCTACTTTAATGTTACGGTCAAGAACTCCGCCTCCTCCGCAGAACATTACTTTGTTGATTCCAAAACCGTTGAATAAATCAAGATTACCGCCGCAAGCAGGACAGCCTACCTGACCAAGAACAATCCAGATGTCAGGAGAGTCTACAAAACGGTATATGTCAAAGGCATTTTCTCCGCCTATGTAATAGCATTTTTCTATTTTGTTTTCTTCAAGCAGTTTTTTTAAGGCTTCCGGGAAAAACGTAATTATCATTTTGTCTGCGGGCCATTTTTCTCCTGCAGTTAAATTTTCGGGATTGATTTTTGCTGATGGATTTGTGTCATATTCCAAAATTGGAAATTCTTTATTTTCGATCATTCTTAACTCCTTTTTATAAATTATTGCATATTTTTTTATTCACGTCATTAAAGTAAATGTTTATATGAATAAAATGATAAAGCTTGGCCAGAAAGAGTTGAAAAATTCTCTTCAACAGTTGTTCCTGGCGGTACACATGACTTCCCTGTTTGGTTCAAGGGATTCAAAGAATTCATTACATATTTATTCTAATTATATTAATAAGAATATCATTATTTAACGATACTGCAGCTGTCAGTAAAAAGGTCAAACAACGGCTGTAAGTCAAAAAGCCTGATTCTTAACAGAAGAAATTCTGAAAAAGAGTCAGGCTTTTTTTTGTGAGAAGACAGTTACGCAATTTGATTAAGGTTGTCCAGAATAAAGTCACTCTTTTCGTTAAGTGAAATGTTTCCGGTAAGAAGCATGAGCTGGTTAGGATGCTGGGAATCGAGCTTAACGCGGCCGGAACTTGTCTTGATAAGACGGAGCACTTTGTCTATGCTGATTTTTGCTACCTGAGAGAATACGACTGTTACCTTCCCGCCCCTTTCCTTAAGCGATGAAATAGAAAGCTTGTGACAGATTATGCGGATCTTTGCAAGATTTAGTAAGCTGTTTACTTCATCAGGTATTGGTCCGAAACGGTCATACAGTTCGTCGTAAACTGCATTGCGTTCTTCATCAGTCTGAATTGAAGCAATCTTCTTGTAGATTTCCATTTTCATTTCTGCAGTAGGAATATATGAGTCTGGAATAAATCCTGTGTATTCAAGTTCAAGAAGTACTTCATCTGGTGCATGCCAGTTTTCGTTAGTAAGACGTTCTATTGCTGAATTCAAAAGCTGAAGGTACATTTCGAAACCGACTGCGTACACTTCACCGCTCTGGTCTTTTCCCAAAAGGTTTCCTGCACCGCGGATTTCCATGTCTTTCATTGCAATCTTAAAGCCTGAGCCTAATTCAGTAAAATCACTTATTACCTGAAGGCGCTTCATTGCAACTTCACTCAATGCCTTGTTTTCAGGATAGAACAGATATGCATAAGCCTTTCTGTCACTGCGGCCGACTCTTCCGCGAAGCTGATAAAGCTGGCTTACACCGTACATGTCAGCCCTGTCGATTATGATTGTGTTAACGTTAGGAATATCAATTCCGTTTTCAATTATTGTTGTGGAAACAAGTATGTGGAATCCGCCCATTTTGAATCTTCTGAAAATATCATCGAGCTGTTCGCTGGACATCTGACCGTGCGCAACATCAATCATCATTTCAGGAACAAGCTGCTGGAGTTTGTATCTTGTTTCCTCAAGACTTTCTACTCTGTTGTGAAGATAGAATATCTGTCCGCCTCGTTCAACTTCACGACGTATTGCCTGAGCAACGCGTTCTTCGCTGTATTCGCTGATTGTTGTTTCAACAGGCTGCCTGTTCTGAGGAGCTGTAGTAAGCAGAGACATGTCGCGTATCTTTAAGAGGGACATATGAAGTGTTCGCGGAATTGGTGTTGCACTCATTGCAAGACAGTCAATGTTTGTCTTTAAAGTCTTAAGCTTTTCCTTGTCCTTTACTCCAAAGCGCTGCTCTTCGTCAATTATCATAAGGCCCAGGTCTTTGAAGATTACGTCTTTCTGTATTATCCTGTGCGTACCAATAAGTATGTCTATTTCACCTGCAGCAAGTCTCTTTAAGATTTTCTTCTGTTCAGCAGGTGGAACGAATCGCGAAAGATGTGCTATCTGAACAGGAAAGTTCTTGAACCGCTCAAGACAGTTTTCGTAATGCTGTTCTGCAAGAATTGTTGTCGGAGCAAGGAACGCAACCTGCTTACCGCCCATGACTGCCTTAAAGCAGCTTCTCATTGCAATTTCAGTTTTTCCGTAACCAACGTCACCGCAAACAAGACGATCCATTGGTACGTCTTTTTCCATATCAGCCTTAACTTCCTGCGTAACTGTCAGCTGGTCCGGAGTATCTTCGTAAGGGAATGCTGCTTCAAATGCTGCCTGCCATTCAGTGTCCTTAGGAAATGAATATCCGCGTGAAGCCTTGCGCTTTGAGTAAAGGTCAATAAGCTTTTCTGCAATCTCTTCAACCTTTTCCTGAACCTTAGACTTTCTTGCGCTCCAGCTTTTGGAACCAATTCTGTCAAGACGCGGCTTTTCTGATTCACTGCCAATGTAGCGCTGAACCATGTTTACCTGCTCAATCGGTACAAAAACAAATTCTTCGTCTGCGTATTCAAGCTTAATGTAGTCCCTTTCTGTACCCATTGCCTTAACGCGTTCGATTCCCTTGAAAAGACCAATGCCGTAGTTAACGTGAACGACAAAATCTCCCGGATTAAGTTCAACAAAAGTATCAATTACAGCAGATTTTGCACGCCTTATTGATTTTGG
The DNA here is from genome assembly GCA_045643485.1 of Treponema sp. Classification (GTDB taxonomy): domain Bacteria; phylum Spirochaetota; class Spirochaetia; order Treponematales; family Treponemataceae; genus Treponema_D. The sequence continues at coordinate 5,384 of JAZUKU010000021.1, forward strand.
TACCTGTCTGTTCCTTCTGCCGAATATCTGGTTTTCCTGGATTACAAGAATTTTTTCATCTGTAACCGTAAAGCCCTGTGTTATAGGCTGAGGAAGAATTTCAAGAGGCTTTATTGTTAAACCGCCTGTTGTATCTGTACCCTCAGGTTCCGTAAATTCCTTTAGTATTTCGTGTATTCTGAGCGACTGGTTTTCGTTGTCTGCAAATACGTATATTTTCCAGCCGTCATTCTGCTTTTCTGCAAGCTGTTCCTTTAAGTAATTTATGTTGCCAAAATAACTCTGCGGGGCTTCTGCTGTTATTTCAAGCCATAAACCTTTACCCATACCGGTACTGTTTGACGCAGAATTATCACTTTCATAAACAGAAGCTGTTTTAGCGAAACCGCCTGCTGCAGCAGCTTCAGCTTCATCTGCATTCTCAAGACTCTTGAACAGAATATCCTTTCCGTTACCTTCAAGAACTTCACTGAAGTCAAAAAGCATTGTTTCAGGAGGAAGCACCGGTAAGTTAAGGCGTGCAGTTCTGTACGAAGTGTTGTATTCATTTTCAAGAAGGCGCTGTGCGTTTACAAGACGGTCGTAATCGTAGCAGAAAACTATTGTGTTCTTCTTAACGTAATCAAGAACAGAATACTGCTTGTCCCAGAGGATTCCGTAGAATAATTCTTCGCCTTCAGTTTCATGGCTTACAGACAATTCTGTAACCATATTTTCCATTTTTGTCCTTGCAAAATCAGTAAATGCAAGGTGAACATTTTCTTTTTCGAAAGAAGCTTTATCTGTACCCAGAGCAGAATTTTCTATGCCGGCGTCATTTTCAGTCTGCAAAGAAACATTATCTTTCGTGCCAGTATTATCAGTCCGCAAATCATCTGAATCTTTGCCAGCATCATCTTCTGTACCCAAAGTTCCGGCTTTTTTCTTTAAGTCGTACGAAGCAAAATCGTTTACAATTCCTTCAGAATCTTCTTTCTTAAGAATTTCCTCAAGCTTTTCTACAAGAGAATCATCCCAGACAACCTCTTTCATAGGATATATGGTTACAGTTTCAAGAGGATATTTTGTAGACTGCGACTCTACATCGAAAGTCTTAATCTGTTCAATTGTATCAAAATCAAAGACAATACGTACTGCAAGTTCTTCCCCAGGCATGAAAATATCAAGAACTTCACCGCGAAGAGCAAGTTCTCCCTTCATTCCAACCTTAGGAACACGTATGTATCCTTCACCAGTAAGCTTTTCCACAAGTTCCTGTACGTCAAAAGTCTGCCCCTTGCGTAAAGTAAAAAGATGTTTGCGCACATAGGAAGGCGGCGGTACAGGAGTCAATAAAGCCCTTTCCGTAATAATGAAAATCCTCGGTAAAAACTGCTGAATCTTATTGAATTCAGAAGCAAGAGACATTTTTGCAAGAACACCAGCACGCTGTCCAAAAACAGCAGAACCCTTAGCCGCAGCCCTGTAAGGAATCATTCCCCACCACGGAAGCTGCATTATCTGTGCCTTATCAGCAAGAATCGTCTCAAGATCAGTCTGAACTTCATCAGCTTCTTTCTGAGACGGAACAATGATTACAAAGTCAGAAGACGGACATTCTTCTTGAGAATCCCGTTTTGATGAGCTATACTGTAAGTAATTGATGCAGTTTACACGGATACGGTCAATTGCCTGGCTTACGAAAAAGCTTGTAAGGCTTCCCTTTAAGCCTGAAACAAAAACATGCTTTTCCTGAGTACTGTCAACAGAATTTATGACAGAATCATGAAGCTGAGGCCAGTTTTGCAATTCCAATAAAAGTGTATTTGCTGATAATGTATTTTTCATTATTATCCGATATAATATATATAAATATTTGTTCTGGTCAAAGCCAGACGGGAGTCATTGTTTTGAAACGAAAACTTATTGCCATTATATCTTTTTTATTTGTTCTTGCACAGTCATTTATATTTGCAGAAAGCAATAAAAGCACAGATTATTCCAAGACAGAAGTAAGCATAAAATTCTACGACAGGACAATGTACTATCCTGGAAAAGCAGAAGACAATCCAGTTTACGTACACATAACAATTGCAAATAAAGGTACAGAAAACCTTTATTTCAAACTTGCAGACGACCGTATGTTCAGCATGGACTTTACTGCATTTACAGTAAAAAACACACAGCTTCCGCAGACACAGTCACTTGTAAGAAAAAGAACAGTTAATTCAACAATTTATTTCCGCGAAATTTCAATTGCTCCTGGTGAAGAATATTCATTCGTAGAAAACGTAAAGGAATATCTTGAAATTACAGAACCGTCAATCTATTATCTTGAACTTAATTTCTATCCGGAACTTTACAAGGAAAAACAGATTTCAATCAGCTCAAACAGATTGAGTCTTGAAATACGCCCTTCACCATCAGCTGCATCTTCAAACTTCATTTCAGTACAGGATACAACAGTTTCATTACTTCAGCCTGAACCAATCAGCCCTGACCACGTAGTTGAACAGACAATCATTGCACGCCAGAGAAACTTATGGGATCAGTACTTCCTGTATATGGATCTTGAAGAAATGTTAAAGAGAGACCCTGTCCGCACAAGAAAATACAACAATATGGGTGCAGAAGACAGAAACGAAATGCTTCGTTCTTTCAAGGCACAGCTCATGCAGGACAGAATTGACAAGGACATTGTTGCAATACCTTCAGACTTCAGCATTGACGTAACGACATATTCTAAAACAGAAGGTACTGTAAAAGTATACGAATGGTTCAAGAATAAGACTTATACTGAAAAGAAACGCTACACATATTTCCTGAGACAACGTGACGGCATCTGGCAGATTTACGACTATTCAGTAGAAAATCTTGAAAACGAATAAGGCAATTTCCGTATGAAGGCATTGATTGTATCGGAAGATGAAAACGTAATTTCTCGTGCAAAGATTAGCTTTGAACAATGCGGCTACGATACAATCATTTACAGGTGGCTTCTTAAGGCTCTGGATAACGTAGAAGAAATTGAACCTCATGTAATTTTCATAAACGTTACAGACTATCCGCGTCACTGGAAATTATTTGCCCAGTACACAAACAACATGAATCTTGATATTTCACCAAAAGTAATTCTCTGTATAGACAAAATCTTTTCTCTTGAAGATCAGAAAAAAGCACAGGCACTTAACATAAAGGGTATATTCCCTGCCGAATGCTCTGACAGTGACTTAAAGATGATAATTGCAAGTCTTTCAGAATAATACTTTTATTTTTAAGGTAAAAATATTTTATGGAAAAGCAAAAAAAAGCAAAATATTTCTGTGAGAACTGCGGCTCCGAAGTTCCGGCAAAAGCAAAATTCTGTCCAAAATGCGGTAAATTCTTTTCGTCTGTAAGATGCCCTGAATGCAGCTATACAGGTGACACTAAGGAATTCATTCACGGCTGCCCTAACTGCGGTTATGCAATGAATAAGCCTTTGTCAAACAGCGAAGAACAGCAGACTGCTGATGGTCTTGAACACAAGCTTTCTTTCAGGAAACGTCTTGCCATAAAATCTTCATTTGCTTCTTATGAAAAAAAATCCAGGAAAAAAACAGCTCAGGTTTCAGGAGATGTTCCTTACTGGCTCTTTGGAATATGTCTTGTAGTCCTTGGAATAATACTGTTTGCATTTTACAAGAAGTTTTAGATCATGTCGGAAAATACATCCTTTAATAATATTGTTTTAATACATGCAGCTGCTTCAGAAGAACCTTATTTTGTTATTTGTAAAGACAGGTCTGTCCCCTCGGCACCATTAGCTTTGAGAGATGACTGTGCATTCAATCAATTACTGAAAGAATATCCTGAACTTGAAGAAGTTAACGGAAAAAAAGAAATTGAACACGGACTTCTTCACAGAATTGACAATGAAACACAGGGACTGATACTTGTTGCTTCAACACAGGAATTTTACGATTACATGCAGAACGAACAGAAAGACGGCAAATTCATAAAGCATTACACTGCCCTCTGTGATTTTACAAGCCGCATTCCAGACGAACAGTTTCCAGATTTTCCAGATGAAATAAAAGAAGTTCTTGAAAAGCTTTCACTTGTTTATAAAAACAATTCTGCAGGAGACAAAATTTCTCCAGTCGAATTTACAGTAACGTCACAGTTCCGTCCGTACGGAAAGGAAAGCACTGTAGTAAGACCAGTAAACGAATATTCCGGAAAAGCTGCCGTATCAAAAGCTGCTCCAAAGCTTTATGAAACAAAAATTGAAGTAACTGATATTGTTGAATACGACAACAAAAAATTGTTAAAAGTACATTGTACGATTTCAAGCGGATACCGTCATCAGGTAAGATGTCATCTTTCATGGCTTGGCATGCCTGTTTACAATGATGAATTATACAATCCGTTTTACCAGCCGGACTTTCCGTTCATGATGCAGCTAACTGGAACCACAGAATCTCTTCCGCCTAAACACATCTGTTTTACAGCAGACAGTTTTGAATTCAATTACAATGGAATCAAAAAACAATACAGCATTAAACCTGATTTTGAACAGGAAATGTAAAAAACGCCAACCTTGACACTGACTTTTTGATTTCGTTATAATACAGACAGTTGCCCGGGTGGTGGAATTGGTAGACACGCTAGTTTCAGGTACTAGAGCCCTTCCGGGTGTACGAGTTCAAGTCTCGTTCCGGGCATATAAACTTCTCTTTACGGGAAGTTTTTTTTCTTTTAAATGCTTATCAGAAATATATAAGCGTAAAGAAATCATCTGTCCTTAGGAAGAATTGTCTTTGGATATTCCTTCTGCAAAACTTTAATCACTTCTGTAAAACGTTCAGGAGTTTTTGTACGGAATACTGTACGTTTATCTTTTCCGGGAAGCCTTATCTTTAACATACGCGCATGCAGCATAAGTGTTGCATTTGGAAAATGCCTGTCAGTTTTAAAATAAACGGAATCGCCAAGAATCGGACAGTTCAGGTATTTCATATGAACACGAATCTGATGAGTCCTTCCCGTAGCAATTCGTATCTGCATCAGTGAATATTCTCCGTAACAGGCAATGCATCTGTAATAAGTTACGGCTTTTTTTCCTGAGTCAGTATCAGTTACTGCCTTAAAGCGTTTCCTGTCGTGAGGATCACGTACAATCTGTGTACAGATTTTTCCATGCTGATGCTGAGGCCGTCCAAAACAAATTGCAATATATTCTTTGACAAGATTATGGTGGTTTCGAAACTGAGCACCGAGCCATTCTTCTGAATCACGGTTTTTTGCAGTTATGATAATGCCACTTGTATCTTTATCAAGACGATGGACAATACCAGGTCTTCTGCGTACAAGTATTTCCTGTTCACTTCCCTGCTTTATCTGCGAAATGCTTTCACGTCCCCAGTGATACAAAAGCGCGTTTACTAAAGTGCCGTTCCAGTTACTGTTTGCAGGATGAGTTACCATCCCCTGCTTTTTGTTTACGACACAAACATTTTCGTCTTCGAAAATTATATCAATGGGAATGTCTTCAGGTATTATGTCATCCGGAATATTGTCTTCCCACTGAATGTCTATCTGATCTCCGGCTTTTACTTTATGCGAAAGTTTCTGTTTTTTTCCGTTAACAAGTATTTCTGTAACACCGCTTTTAAGTTTGCTGCGGTTCATTCCATTCGGGAGAGATGCAATGTATGAATCTAAACGTAATTCGCCTTCAAAATCTGCAGGCACTTTTTTTGAAAAATAAGGCATCAGTTTTCCTGCTGTTCCAATTCTCCGCTTTCCTGAGGAATGTCTTCTGTAATTTGAATATCTTCGCTTACAGTAGTGTCTTCTGGTTGTATAATTTCTGGAGCTTCTGAAATGTCTTCAGTTTTCACACCTGAATTTTTGCGTAAAAGTTCACCGGCTTCTTCCGGAGTTAATGGCGTAACAGTAGACTTTCCCTTCATTTCCTGTTTAAGCTGAAGTTCCTTTTTTTGTTTGTTACGCTTAGAATTGTTTATGAAATAATCAGTTATTCCCAGCCCAAGGCTTATTATTGCAGAAACTCCGACAACAAGCTTTATCTGGTCTTCAGTAAAGATGTTCTTGCTCTTATCAAGCGGATTCGGAAAATCAGTAAGATGATATTTTGCGCAGAATTCATTATCCGGGTTTTCAGGAATAACCCACATTCCTATCATACCGTATCCAACAGTTACCCATGTCGTTACAAAAGGCATTGAACCGAAGGCAATTATTTCGCTGCGACGTATATCTTTTGCCCACTGTGGAAATTCATCTTTTTCGTAAGGCTCTGGTGTCGTTGAATTTGCTGTATCCGCAAACAGATTAACGCTGCATGAAAAAAGCATGACAAGGAGGAAAACAATAATTTTTTTTACATTTCTGCGCACATTCATTTTTTACTCATTTTTCAAGCATGTTCAAAACACCAGGATATTCCCGTTCGCCGAACAGAGCAGTTCCTATGCGTACTTCCGTACTTCCTTCCTGAATGGCAATCTTATAGTCACCGCTCATACCCATGCTTAATTCCTTAAGTGGCAGCTGCGGAAATTCCCTGCGCAATTCTTCTGCAGTTTCGCGGAGTTTTCTGAATGAAGAACGTATAATATTTTCATCTTCAGTAAACGGTGCCATTGTCATAAAACCATCAGCTACGATGTGCGGATAATTGCCTTCTGCACAGAGCTTAACGCTTTCCCTTAGTATTTCAACACTTTCGTAACCGCTTTTTGATTCTTCGCCTGTATGAAGCTCAAAGAAAATACGTATGGTCTTATCAAGTTTCTTACACTGCTTTTCTATTTCGTCAAGAAGTTCCTTTCTGTCAACAGATTCAATGCATGAAGCTATTTCAACTGCTTTCTTAACCTTGTTTGACTGAAGGCTTCCGATTATGTGAAGTTCTGGCTTTATTACAACAGAATCGTCTTCATTTATTTCGTTGAACTTTGCATAGGCTTCCTGCACGCGGTTTTCTCCAAACAGCATGTGGTTTACTTTCATTGCTGCGTATACTGAATCTACAGGATGAAATTTGCTGACTGCGCATAATTTTACTGATTCAGGTGTTCTTCCGCTAAGTATTGCAGTTCCCCTGATCTGTTCGAGAATTATGCTGAAATTCTGTTCAATCTGTTCTTCTGTCATTCGCTTAAACTGTTTCCTTTTCCCTGTTAATTATAGCAGAACTGATAGCCTGCGACAACTTTACGAACTGTTCTACACTCAAGTTTTCAGCACGTTCTGAAGGAGAAATGCCTGCCTGTTCAAACATCGAAGCGGAATCAATTCCCTGCGGAAGAATCTGCTTTATGTTGTTGCTGACAGTCTTTCTTCTGCTTGAAAAAAGAGCATGAATCAGCTTAAAGAAAAATTCCGGTTTATCAAGATGAAGTATATTGTCCTTTTTTTCAAGAAGCACTGCTGTTGAAGAAACATTTGGTTTAGGCCAGAAGTTTCCCGGTGCAAGTGTAATTATGTTTTTTAAATTATATGCGTACTGGCATATTACACTGAATGCAGAATAGTTTTCAGTACCGGGCTTAGCAGTCATTCTGTCTGCAACTTCCTTCTGAATCGTAAAGATGCATTTTTCAGGAATTACGCCTTTTGAAATTGTATCTGCTATGAATGTTGCTGCAATATTGTATGGAAGGTTTCCCATAAGGCGCTGCGGTTTTTCATTACAGCTGTCGTAATGCTTTTTCCAAGTCTTAAGGCAGTCACCTTCTACAATGCGGAAAGTATTTTCTTTTTCAAAAGATTCAAAAAATGAATGAAGGAATTTAATGAAGCCCCTGTCTATTTCAAAAACGCTTACGTTACATTCCCTTCGTAAGAGAATATCTGTCATGCAGCCAAGTCCGGGTCCTATTTCCCAAACGCACATGTCTTTTCCAACTTCAAGGGCATCTATTATTTTTTCACGGGCCTGTTCGTTAAGCATGAAATTCTGTCCGAATTTCTTCTGCATAGCCATTCCGTTTTCTTCAAGAAAAACCTTTAATTCTGCCGGTGAATTGTAGTCTGGATGATTCATATGCCTATATTAGCTTAATTGAGGGCCATTGTGCAAACCCTTCGACAAAAAAAACTATTACTGAATAAAAAGCGTTCAGAAGTTTACCGCACAGTTGGGCTGCAAATGGAAAAAAGGCACATATTATAATCATGAAAAGCCCTGCAGTAAGAAACCACGTAATAAGCGGAGAAACAATTACAGACGCAATGATTCCGGCAGGCATGAATTCACCGAACATTTTTATGCTTACGGGAGCCGTAAATACCTGTGCACCCACGGAAGCAGAAACAGATTCGCTTAGATAAGGCGTCATTATCGGAAAAAAGTACTTTTTTATGGTTGAACCTATTGTCAGAATGCCCGCCAGAGCGCCGTAGGAGAGCATAAACGCAGCCTCAGTGGCATCAGAAGGATAAATCATTATGTGTATGAGGAAAACGCCTCCAAGGACCGCCAGAAAGTCCGTATTACGGCAGGAACTTTTAGAAGCAGTAAGCATGAAAACCGAACAGAGCAAAGCCCTGAAAAGCGAAGGTGAAATTCCGGCAAACCATACAAAAACAAGAACAGCAGCAATCTGAAAGTAAAAAACATACTTTCTGCTCACAAACCGCCCAGTCTCCCGTGAAGCAAGTCCTGAAAAAAACGAAAGATGCATTCCGCTCAACGCAAGGATATGAGAAAGGCCTGCATTCTTAAAAGCTTCACGCACTGCTTCAGGAAGAAAGTCCCGTGAACCCGAAAGCAGCGAAAGAATAAGCGCCCCTGCATTTCCCCACGAAAACATAAGTCGCTTGAACATAAGCCTGAACAAAGCCCTTATGTAATCAAAATAATGCTTCCCTGTAAAAGTACATTCGTCTATATGATCAATTACAAAACATTCATTCCTCTGAGACCAGCTTCCATTGCATGAAACATACGCTCCTTTTTCAAGAAGAACGCCTGTTCCTGAAACAGAATAAAGTTTTCCAGGTAAAAAAGACTGTACCTGTTCAGAATTGAATCGTACTTTAATATCTCCAGCGGCAGAATATTTAATAAAGCTTTTTGTATTTTCATCAGATAAACATCTGTCTTCATGAAAAGGATTGGAAATTACTTCACACAATCTTACTTTTGCTGAATAAAACTTTCCGTCTGAAGAAACTGAAGGTGTTGTACAAACTGTACCCTTTATTCCATGCAAGGAGTACGTTTCTGCAAGTGATTTGTAATTATTACGGTTACAGATTCTTACTGTTCCTGAATAAATCAATACTGCACAAAATACTGCAGAAAGAATCAATGGCTGAGAAAATGTTTTTTTTAAGAAATCTACCACTTCAAGTCTGAAAGGGCCTGTTTCGCTGCAATTGATATTTCTTCAGGATAATCAAGATATGTTACAGATAAAAGAGAATCAAATGCAGATTTGTCCCCGAGTCTCCCTAATGTTTTTATTACTGCCATAATGACAGCGGTTTCCGGAACATTATTTTCTTCCAGAGACCTGTTCAGAGAGTCAAGGTATTCAGAAAGGACAACAGCTGTTTTTCCTGAAGCAATTTCTGACATGCATTCGATTATTTCTGCAAACTGTTTTGCATTTATAATTTTTTCTTCGTACTCAATTTTTATGTATGGAAAGAATTCCGTTACAGTCTGAGAAGCACGGGTCCATCTTGTTTTTGAAAGAAGCCTTATTGCTGCAATCTGAAGATTAATTCTTTCTTCTGTCATATCATTGAAACTCTGTATATTAGATATAGACACTGACAGACCTATTTCTGCAACTTCTCCGGCTATATTCTGTGAATAAAGGTCAATTCTTGAAAGTATGTTCAGTATTTCTATTTTGTCTTCAATCGGAGCAATATTCATTATACGGATAATTTCTTTTTCACATCCTTCAGCAAGAGGTGCAAGGGCTGCATCAATCTGTCTTTCATACAAGGGCCAGTTCTGGTTAAGTGAAATTGCAAAAAGTACCTGGAATGAAGTTGTATTTCCAATCTTTCCAAGAACTGTTATTGCCTTAAGAATAACGGGATTCATCTGTACGTTGTTCATTGTACATTCAGTCAGATAATTGTTTATTACCGTAACCACATTTGCCGATGCACAGTTGGCCATTATGTCAAGCACAGAAAGCCTTATGTCTTCTTCCGTGAAGCTGTTGAATAATTCAATTATGTTCTTTTCATTATTTTTAATTTTCAATGAATTCGATTCTGAAAGAGTTTTTACTGAAGTCCTTACGAGAGTAAGATATTCTGTATCTCCCGAAAGTATATCCTTTTCACTTATTGCAAATTCAATTGCCTTTACTGCGAGTGAATAATCTCCTTCTGCTGCAGCTGCAAGAACGGCTGTAGTTTTCTGCGAAATGTCACCTTTTGAAAACTGTATTTCATAATTTTTTGAGGCAAATAATCTAGTGGAACATAATAATGTCAGTAAAACAAGGAATAAAGTTTTTCTAAGCCTATTCATATAATTCCTTGTTCTTGTCATTCATTGTTTTCTTTAACTCTTCAGGATTTTCGAGTGACTGCAGTGAACCTTCTTCATCATCCTCGATATTTACTGAATACGGTATGTCAGGAATGGAATCAGGCTTTGTCTGGTTTACTGTATTTTCTGCTGCGTTTGTTTTATCGCTTGAAGCTACGTTAATATCAGCTGCGTCCTTATTTTCATCAGCAATTTCTGAAGCTGACTTCTGTTCTTCAAGAGCATCAGATTCAGTAAGTGAAAGTGCTTCGTTTATTTCCTTCTGTTCTTCCGGCATTACGTTATAAACATAACTGAGTATTATGTTTTTCATTGTAGGTTCAATATGCAGGCATTCAAAATGAAGTCTTGACTGCTTTAGCTGTTCGTTATATTCAACAGCCTTAATGCTTCCAAACATCATTACGAACTGGTTGTTGATTGAGAACTGAAGCTTAATCATAACTCCAGTCTTACCTACACCGCCAATCCTTATCATTGCACCGTCTTCGCTTATATCTTCAAGAAGACATCTGTAACCCGGTTCTGTTTCTATTGCATTGAAGTCAAATTCATCAGACTTTATGATATACATTGATGCATATATTTTGCATTCAACACGTACTGACTGACGTTTCTGAGTTCTAAGAAGCTGGTTTGTATGCTGAATGTAAAGGCATGATTCTCCAAGGAAAATTCCCTGGTTCAATACAAGTGAATCAAATACATAGCTTGCATCATTCTTGCGCCAGAGGTATACGTTTATCAGCCTGCCGACCCATTTTTCTCCCGGTATGGAAATTATTCCTTCACGTTTAGGAACAGAAATAACAAGTTCACGACCGTTGTTTAAAATCTTTGATGAGAATACACCTTCACCCTTTAGTATAACCCTGAGCTTCTGTCCCTTGTCGAGTGAACGGGTATCATCAAGACCTTTCTTCTTTTCTGTTTCAAGTGCAACTCTTGTACGGTAATCATAAAGATGCTTGAGGAAAGACTGAACTTCTTCGGAATTCTCGTTTCCTTCATTCTGCGCTTTTGTAATGATTTTCGTAATGCATTTATTTATTGTCGGAGTTGAAATATAAAGTGAACAGGGATCCTTAAGTTCACATTCCTTTGCAAGCTTCCACAAATTCCTTATTTCAGTATGACGGAAGTTTGCCTCTATACCCTGCGTATAGAAATTCAACTTTTCTTTATTAAGCGAAATTGTAAATAATACGATGGCAATAATTATTAAAATTGTGCCTATTAAGATAAACTGCAAATTGACCTCGTCTTTTATTTACTATATCATAAGTTACGTGAAAATACACTATAAAAAAATAGAATTTGCAATAGTTTTTCTCTTTCTTGTAATTCCGCCTGTTTTTGTATCTTCAGTACAGGATACGTCATTTTCGTTCAAATTTTCATATTACATCTTCTTACAGGCAGCAATTGCATTCCTTCTTGATTTCCAGCAGAAAAAGTTTTTTGACAGACAGAATCCAAAAGAAGAAATGGTAATTGAAACAGAAAAAACTAAAGCACAGAAAACTGTTTTCAGAATAAAAATATTAAGCCAGGGAGCAATTACGCTTGGATGTCTTTTCCTGGTATTTGCATTGTTCCAGGCAGCAGTATTTATTTTACCAAAGTTACAGAACACAGGCATCTCTTCAATCATAGCTTCACCATCCGGAATTACTGAATATTTCTTCTGTATTCTGAATGTAATTATTTGTGCATATTATGAAGAAGTTCTTTACAGACAGTATCTTCCTTACTGCCTGTATGATTTTTATTCAGACAATGACAGGACTATAATTCTTATCGAAGCATTTCCTGTGCTTTTCTTTGCAGCTTCACATCTTTACCTTGGATGGATGGGGGTACTCAATGCACTTCTCTGCGGAATAATTTTAAGAAGATGTGCCTTAAAGACAGGATCAATTTATACAGGAACTGTAATACATATAATCTACAATCTGTTTATGTTTCTTGTAATTTCCGTATAAATCATTTTGTTTCGTCAAGCAGTTTACCGTAAGTCCACGAACTTATGCTGTAAGAATAATTCATTTTTAAAACTGCAGATTTTTCTTCATTACCGGCAGAAATTGCGGCTGTATATTCAGGAATGACTGTATAAGTATTTTCCTGCTGTCCAAAAGTCCTGTAAACCTTAAGCTTAACTCCGCTGCCGTCTGCAAAATCTTTTCTCAGAACATTTACAGGAATAAGGTTTACGCATTCATTTTTTTCCTTAAGGGAATCATTTATTGTACCGTGCCTTAACAGAGAAACTTTTTCTTCCTGCGTAAATGAAGTTATGCAAACAGGATAAAGGTACGGATCGGCGTAAAAACTGCTTTTTGCATTAAGGTAAAGTGAAATATCATTTTCAATTTCATATACGTTAAGTTTTGAAGAACTGCGGACGCTTATCCTGGAAGTAAGAGGATTTTCCTTACCGAACATTATTCTTGAAACTGACTGCCCGTCATTTGTTATAAATTCAAGTATTTTTGCCTTTTCTTCGGTTACAGATAAAGAGTCAAGATTCTTTGCTGAAGAAGATTTTTCATAAAGCCTTCTTAATTTCGTACAGTATTCAATCAGGTTTTCTATTGTTGAACTGTCTGCCGGCCATATTACTTTGTCTGAACCATTCACTGTTTCTCCAGTCCATATGCTGCCGTTTTTCCTTAAGGTAAGCATTGTCCTTTCTTCAACTGTACCCGTAAAATCTGTATCCTTAATTTCATCATTTGGTATTGAAATATGTATTTCGGATAAAGCAGATTTATATTTTGGGTTTAGCAGAGCCGTATTTACTGACATTGATTTGCCGTCATTTCTTTTAACAATAAATGATAATCCAAATATAATTACAAGAAATGCAAGAACTGATGCAAGCCTTACCAAAATCTTTTTATCTGTATCCATAAACAGCCTTCTTACGTTTAATGCATATGAAAACAAAAAGCATGCATACAAGCAGGATACCCGGCATGACAGTAAAAATAATTACAGGTATGCGCAATGAACTTAATTTATCTGCACTTACTTTATAAATTGAATTGGAAACATAATTCTTGTTCTTGATTGAAATAAGTTCATGATTTCCGCTAATTTCAAGCATTCTGTCAGTAAGGAAATCAAATGCCCTGAAGTCACCGTTGGTTCCTGCTGTATAGCTCAGCATGAGGGTCGTAAATGCATACTGGTCTGCAAAAACAGTAACATCACAATCTGTACCCTTTCCCGTATTGTAATATCCGGGCAGATCGCCTTTTGCATTAACGGCAATTGTTTTCTGACTGCACATTGATCTGTCTGCTGGAATTTTGCTTACTGTAAATGGGTTTGTGTTCAGATAACCGTCTTCTTCTGTTATGTTCCATGCTTTTTCTGTAGTCATAAGTACAGGCTCCAATCTGTACCCGTTGTTTTCCAATGAATACTCTATTGACGAAGGCCAGAATGAAATCATGCCGTTTGGGGCAAACTGCTGCTTCTGAAGTGAAATCCACATTGGATAATTTACAGACTGAGTTTTTGTTTCAGCAGAAGAACCGTCAGCATTTGAATCGCTCACCATTGTAAGTACATAATTTGAAAAATCAGCAGTAATTGATTTATCGAGAACGATCCCCCAGCTTGAAAGAAGACGCTGAACCCTGTCATTAACGTAAACTGCCGACCAGTCGTCAGCAAGATTTATTTCGTATGCAGAAGTAGCTATGAATGCCTTTTTTCCGCTCAGGATGAAATTTTCAAGCGCTTCTGTATCTTCTGCAGTAAACAGGGATGTACCTATTACGGCAAGAGGTTCTGGAAAATTTTCAAAAGAAATCATTCTGTTCTGCGAAGGAAGATAAGTTCTTGTTACAAAAAATCCGTTTGATTCAAGCCATGGAATTACATATGAATAATCATTTTCGGAAAGACTGTTTCCAAATACAACCTGTATTTTTTTCTGAGTATTTCTAAGCATTACATTCATTCTTGAAGTAAGTGAATATTCAAGTGATGATGTATCAAGTACAAACGGAATTATTTCCATCTTATCAAGATATTCCAATACGATTGCAGAATAGACATTTGTAAATGAAGTATTATCCCTTCCCGAAGTTTCAAGCTGTTCAGAATATATTCCATAAGAATTTATTTTACGTGCAATTTCTTCATTCTTTGATGGATCAATTACTTCGAGCTTAATTTTCTTACTGTATGATTTATACAGTTCAAGAAAATCCCTTACGTCATTAACCTGAGGATAAAGCTGTTTTAACGAACTGCTTCTGTAATATGTTATTGAAAACGGTTCATCTATTTCCTTTATTAGTTCCTTTGAATAACTGCTTAATGAAAAACGTTTTTCCCTTGTTGCATCGATTTTAAATTCCAGTCTGTCTGAATCAATTAAAATGAATGCAAAAATCAATGCAGTCAGCAATGTACATAAACTGAAAATCAAGCTTTTTTTGCCGCGTCTTTTTTCCATTACAAAATATGAAGCGAAAACAAAAAATGCACTTACAGTTATAAAGAATATCAATTCACGTGAAGAAATAATTCCCTTCCCAAAAGAATCAAAATGCCACGCAAATGAAATTGACTTTACGAAAGAAGCAATGAATTCAGGAAGATTAAAATACATTGCAAGAAGATGAGCACTGTTTACAAAAGCAAGCAGCAGTGTTCCGAAAGCAAATGCACTGCCCTGTCCGCCGCACATTGTCGTAATGAATACGTTAAGCGAAGTAATTGCAGTAAGAAAAAGAATCATTCCGAAATACGAAACAATTACGTTTATTGTTTCAACATTTCCAAAAAAGCTTACTGCAACAGGAACTGTAACAGTAAGCAGAAGGTCTGCAGCAAGTACTGTAGAAACAGCAAGAACTTTGGCAAAAGAAATAATCATTGTCCTTACCGGAAAATCATATTCTTCCTTGTTAAGAAATATCAGTGAACATAAGGCTGGAACAATGAGTATTGAAATATAAGGTATTCCTGAAAAGAACAGATTCATGGAAGTTGAACCTGTCTGCGTAAAGAATTTCTGAATTACAAAAAAGTAAACTGATGACGCAATTATAAAAGCTGCACTAAGAAAATACGTAAGCTTCTGATAAAGAAGTTTTTTGAGGTAAAAAAGATATGTATTCTTAAGTTCTGCTTTATTATTCTTCATATACTTTTTTATTCCGTTAACTGAATGAATGCATCTTCCAGAGTCTTTGTTTTTGTCTGTCTAATGATTTCTTTTTCAGTTCCGCTCGCCTTAATCTGACCTTTTGAAAGTACATACATTCTGTCACACAATGAAGATGCTTCTTCAAGATGATGTGTTGAAAGAATTATGGCTTTTGTTTTTGAAAGTGACTTTATAAGCTCACGCATCTGCTTGATTTGTGAAGGATCAAGACCTCCTGAAAATTCATCAAGTATAAGCACGTCAGGATCATGTACAAGAACTTTTGCAAAACTTACGCGCTGCCTGTATCCCTTTGAAAGTTCATGTATCTTTTTTGAAAGAACGTCTTCCAGTGAACATAGTTTTACTGCATTTGTTATATTCTTCCCAGCCCTTTCCTTTTCAATTCCAAACAGCATTGCTTCTGATTCAAGCACTTCGATTACGGAATAGTTTTCTTCCAGTACAGGTGTCTCAGGAAGAAAGCCTGTATACTTTCTGAACATTTCCGGTTCATTTTCATAAACAATGTCTTTTACTGTTATTTGTATTGTACCGCTGTCCTGATAATGATTGCCGCTTATTGCCTTAAGAAGAGTTGTTTTTCCTGCACCGTTTGGTCCAAGAAGACCAGTAACATAACCTGCTGTAAATTCAAGATTTATATTCCTGCATGCAGCTGTGCTTTTTTTTGAATTTCCGTAGCTTTTTGAGAAATCAATAATCTCTACAAATGGAATATTCGCTTTTTCAGTCAACATACGGAATGTCAAACCTCATGCGGTCTTTTGTAAGTTCTGCCTGCGGATACACCTGTTGTGCCTGTTCAAGAAGAAGTCCCAGCTCCTTGTCTGTATAGCGCGGACTGTAATGAATCATAGCCATTCTTAAAGATTCAGAATCCCTTGCAATTGTGGCAGCCTGTCTTGCAGTCATATGCTTTTTTTCCTTAGCCTGATCTTCACAGTCGTCAGCAAACATTCCTTCGCATATAAGCAGATTGCTTCCCTTTACTTCTTTTGCAATTGAAGGAAGATATAAAGTGTCTGTTACAAAACTGAATTTACGTCCTTTTCTTGGCTTACCTACAACCTGTTCCGGTAATACTTCTGCACCGTCAGCATTAATTACTTTTTCTCCGTGCTGAAGCTTTCCCCACAACGGGCCGCATGGAACCTTAAGCTTCTGTGCTTCTTCCGGATTGAATTCTCCTGGTCTGTCTAACTCTTCAAGTGTATAGCCTACACAAGTTTTTGTATGGTCAAGCGGGAATGCCCTTATGTAAAAGTCTTCTTCACTGTAAACAACGCCTGGTTCAGTAATTTCCTTTACTATAATCGGGTAATTTATGTACATATCAAGAACCTTGCGGCTTGATTCAATGTATTCAGCAATTTTAGGTGGTCCAAATATGTATAAAGGTTCATTGCGGTCTACCTGAGAAGAAAGCATAAGGATTCCAGGCAACCCGGTTACGTGGTCTGCATGAGTATGTGAAACAAAAATAGCATTTATTTTTTTCCATTTAAGATTCAGCCTTCTTAACGAAACCTGAGTGCCTTCTCCGCCGTCAAAAAGGAATAAATGACCTTCTCTCCTAAGCAGAACTGAAGTAAGGTGACGGTAAGGCAGAGGCATCATTCCTCCGCATCCTAAAACAAATGCTTCCATATTCATAATGTTTAAAACTTTACAGTAAATAACGCTTTATGGCAATAAACGTATTATTCAAAATACTATTTGTTATTGTAGATGTCTTAATATTTATATATAATATAATGTATTTGTTTACAAAAAGAGGAATAAAATGATCTGGCTTATCGGCTGTAAAGGAATGCTTGGTACTGAGCTTGGAAAACAGCTTACTGACAACAATATTTCATGGGTAGGAACTGATACAGAAGTAGACATTACTGACCAGAATGCACTTGATTCATTTGCCCTTTCACATTCACCTTCAGCAGAAATGACAGGTTCTTCAGCTTTACGTGGTCATGTTGGCAAGAAAATAACATGGATAATCAACTGTTCCGCTTACACAAACGTAGATAAAGCAGAATCAGAACAGGAACTAGCAGCAAAACTCAATGAAGAAGGTCCGCTCCATATTGCACGTACAGCAAGAAGAATAAATGCCAAATTAATACATATTTCAACTGATTACGTTTATGACGGAACATCAAGTGAGCCTTATACCGAAGAAATG
Source organism: Treponema sp. (assembly GCA_045643485.1). Classification (GTDB taxonomy): domain Bacteria; phylum Spirochaetota; class Spirochaetia; order Treponematales; family Treponemataceae; genus Treponema_D. Next base: position 23,276 of record JAZUKU010000021.1, read on the forward strand.
CCGTTTTCTCCAGTTAACACATACGGAAAAACAAAGGCTGCCGGAGAAATTGCAATTCAAAAGGAAATGACTCAATATTACATACTCCGTACGTCATGGCTTTACGGCTTTGAAGGAAAAAACTTTGTATACACAATAACAAAATCAATGAATGCAAATAATTCTGTAAAAGTCGTTTCAGACCAGAAAGGCTCACCTACATTTGCAGGAGACCTTGCTGCAGCCATAATTAAAATCATAAATGTTTCGGAAAATGCTACATCGCTTGTTGGAAAAAAATCAGCACTTCCTTACGGTACATATAATTATACTGACGAAGGAGCAATTTCGTGGTATGATTTTGCTGTAAAGATATATGCTCTTGGAAAGAAATACAGGAAAATTACAAATGATTGTACTGTAACTTCCTGTTTGTCCACTGATTATAATACAGAAGCAAAAAGGCCTGAATATTCTGTTCTTTCAAAAACAAAGATTCAGAAGGCACTTAAAATTAAAATTCCTAAATGGGATGTAAGTCTGGAAAAATTCTTCAAATCAAAAAGATTTGTTTTGGATTAAAAAAGGGGTTGTTTATGGAAATAAAAGAGTTTGAGAACACATTCAGGCTTAAATACAGATGGACTTCTTCTTTCATCTCAGGTTTACTGCTCGCAATAGTTGATGCAGTAATCGTAATGCTTTGCATTGGCTTTGGATTTTTTGTAGTAAATCTTATAGACCGTTCTGCAATTAATTTCCGCTCCTTTGTCAAATATTCAATTTATCTGCCTTTCATTATTTTCGTTTTCTGGACAATTAACCTTTATCCAGGAATAGTAATGGCTCCGGAAGAAGAAGTAAAAAAATACTGTATTTCTTCATTCTTCAGTTTTCTTGGAATTGCATTCAGTGTTTCACTAGAAGGCGTTAAGAACAAATGGGCTATTGCAGCAGCACTCGCACTCGCCTTTCCAGCAGCAACATTCAGTCTTCCTGTAGGAAGGGAAATTGCAAAAAGCCTTTTTTCTAAATACAGGTTCTATGGTGTTCCAGTTGTACTTTATTCAAAGGAAACAAGGGCAAAAGTCGTTGTAGACCGTTTGCTGAAATTTCCTAAAATCGGCTACAAACCGTCAATTATAATTACTGATAATGACTGGGGTATTTCTGAATACAAGGGAATTCCTGTTTATTTAAATTCAACGGAAGTTTTCGAAACAATCAAACGACTTAATATTAAAGTTGCAGTTATCTGCGATTATGAAAAAGACATTGATTTGATAATGTCTCATTACCGTTATACAGTTGTAGTTCCGAAAAAACAGATTATCAATACAATGTCAATGCATATGAGCGACATCGGCGGTATTCTCGGCTTTTCTGTTACACATAATCTTACGAAAGGTTCAAATTTAGTAATAAAAAGGCTTATTGATATAATCATAATTCTTATAACTTTACCAATAACAATTCCAGTCATGCTCCTTATTTCATTGCTTGTATTATTTACTTCAAAAGGTCCTGTATTCTACGGTCATGAAAGAGTCGGTAAAAACGGAAAAAAATTCAAGGCATGGAAATTCCGTTCAATGTGCATTAATTCTCAGGAAAAGCTTGAGGAAATTCTTGCTACAGACCCAGTAAGAAGAATGGAATGGGAAAAGGACCGTAAATTTACAGATGATCCACGCGTAACTAAATTCGGTAAGATCCTTCGTAAATCAAGTCTTGATGAACTTCCGCAGTTATTTAATATCCTTACGGGGCAAATGTCATTTGTTGGTCCACGTCCTGTAACTGAACCTGAACTGGAAAAATACGGTAAATATGCAGATTATGTATTTTCCGTACAGCCTGGCTTAAGCGGTATGTGGCAGATTTCCGGCAGAAGTGATACTGGCTACGAAGAAAGAATTACACTCGATACATATTACATTCAGAACTGGTCAATATGGCTGGATCTTTGGATTCTTATTAAAACAATATGGGTTGTCCTTATGGGAAAAGGTGCTTATTGATAGATGAAGCGTAAATCATTAAAAAAAGTCTTTGTTCTTACTCTGTTTTTGTTCTCTCTTAAAATGCTTTTTTCACAGCAGAATGAATTGCTTTCGGATAATCAATTCTATAAAATTTCTGATGTAATATTCATTTCTGAAGGCAAAACCAACATTACAGTTTTAAAACAGAATATTGAAATTGATACAGATAAAGTATTTTCTTCAGAACAGGAACTTTTTGATTATATTAAAATCATAAACCAGCAGCTTATAAACCTTCGTCTTCTTGATGACATAGAAATAAAAACAGAAAAAACAGAACCAAATGAATCTTTTCCAGTAGAAAATAAAAACATTACGTTTTATACCATTACAATCAGTTTTTCTGATTCAAAACATCTTTTGATTTTACCAAAACCAGGATACGATTCAAACTCAGGATTTGAACTTAAGGTAAAAATGAAAGATACAAATTTCCTTGGGTTAATGAATACATTTAATCTTGATTTCAATACTGTTTATTTCAATGATTATATAACAGACAAAACAGAATTTTCACTTGGACTGAATTTTGATTATTCACTTCCCTTCCAGATAAAGAAATTTCAGAATACATGGGACAATGAATTTTCTTTTAAATGGACACTTGGACATAGCAAACCTGAATATTCGTATAATACTGGTCTAACATTCATTTATCCTTTTAAGAAAACATCCCTTAAACTTGAACTTCATGAAATGTTTACAAGAAATGAAGATTATCTTGTATACGGAGACAGTGTTTATTTTACGAATAAGGAAAAGCTTTCATATATAATTCCGCTTACAAAAATAAATGAAAACAAACTGACTTATACTCCTGCAATTGAATTTACAGTAAACAATGATAAGGACGGAATAAATATAAATAACACAGACCTTTACGGCCCTTTGGGAAAAATATTACATACACTTTCACTGACAAACTATAACTGGATAGGCAATTTCCGTAACGGCAATTCATTTTCGATTACTAATTCATACGGATGGAATTTTCAGAGCGAAAAATTTATTCCTGCAATCAGCCTTTCTGCTCAATATTATAAAGCCTTTGATTTTGTATCATTTACTTCTTCTTTTTATGCAGTAAAATATTTCAATTCTTCCGAAAAAATTGGTGATAAACTCCGTGGTACAAGAGACAATCAGTTTTATAAAAACACTTCTTCCTATGCTTTGAATACAAATACAGCTGTTGTTCTTAACATTGACCTTCCAGTACATCTTTTTACAACAGACTGGTTTGCATGGGGACTTAAACTTTTTGGACCTTACAGGGAGCTTTCTCCTGCAGCACAAAAGATATTTTACATTCCATACCGTTTGTTTAAAATAGCTGATTTTGAAATGCAGGTTAATCCTTTCATTGACATTGCACTTACTCATAATTCCATTACAGGAAAGACATTTGATTTAAAGGACGGCTATTATAATGCTGGTCTTGAAATATTTGTCTATCCTCTAAAATGGAAAAGCTACGTAATAAGGATGAGTGCAGGTTTTGATATTGGAAGGATTCTCTTAAAGAATGAAATCAATATGGACTGGAGGGATGATATTCCACCATATGAGATTTTCTTTGGACTTGGACTTCATTATTAGAATTAATATTCGTGTGTCTTAAGGATGCTTTTTTCTGCCTGTACACGCCAGTATTCAACAGGCTGACTCAATGAAAGTATTTTATAAAGTTCTGTAGCAAAAATAATGCATCCCTGTGATGCACTTTCCTTTGCAAAAAGATTGAACATTTCCCATGTTCCGTTTTTGTTTCCCCATTCAATTATTTCAGGATATTTGTTGCATTTTGCAAGCAGTGACTGTAAATCAATGTATTTGAATTCGATTTCGCGTTCTGTCATTACATCGATTATTTTTGTAAATGCTGTAAGTGCTCCGAAACATGCACATTCAAGAGCTTTATCAGAATAGCCTTCTTCATCATAAAGAATTGCAAGGTCATGACAAGCCTTGATTGAAAAAATATTTTCATTTCTGTAAAGATCAAAGTATTTTTTTACTGAATCAGCCTTATTCTGTTTAACAGTTTTTATCAGGGCATTTACAAATACACCCTTATCCTTAAAACGTTCATCCTTTTCAAGAACTTTTAGAAGATATGTTTCCTGCTTATCTTTATTTCCTGTAAGTTCATACAGATATGCTATGTCGTAATAAATGTCGTATTCCTGTTCCTTTACATCAAGAAGATTCTTGTTTTCCAATGCTGCTTCAAAATACTTGATTGCAAGGTCTGTTTCACCTTCAAGCCTGTATATTTTACCGATATAATAATCTGCTTCAGGATATACGTTTCTCTTGCAAACCTTTTCATATACTTTCTGGAAGCTGTTTCCAAAGGAATCTTTACCGTATAAAAAGAACACCTGGTCTAAAATTGAAAGTGCATCCCTGTATTCCCTTTCCTTAAGATATGCAAGGATTTCTTCAAGGGAGTCATCAGCACGCTTTACAGCTGATTTAAGCATTATTGTTTCAAGTGTATATTTTTCCCAGTTGCATTCCTGTCTGCGTATGTCCTTTGCTTTTTCAAAAAGTGCAAGGGAAGCTCCGTAATTGATATTGTCAAACTCAACTTCGGCCTGCTTGAAAATACGCCAGTCTTCTTCAACCGGTTTTCTAATTTCTTCGAGTGCAAAAGCATTAAATGGCACTAAAACAAGAAGAATTGCCGACAAAAATATACATTTGAATACGTTTTCTTTCATAATTACAATGACTCCAGTTCCTGTCTGAATACATTATCGGCATTTTCCATTGAAACCGTTTGCACTATTTTTCCTTTCTTGAAAATTACTGCTTTTGTTCCTGAACCTGCTATTCCAATGTCAGCATGCTTGCCTTCTCCTGGACCGTTTACAATACAGCCCATTACGGCAACTGTTATGTTTTTCTTGAGCGAATAAAGCTCTTTTTCCCATCTGTTTACAAAACCGTGTACGTCAAATCCTACGCGGCCGCATCTTGGGCAGCTTACGATTTTTACGCCTTCTGTACGCTTACCGCATTCCATGAGTATTTCACGACCGGCAATTACTTCATTTTCCGGTGTAGAAGAAAGGCTTACCCTTATTGTTGAACCAATTCCTTCGTTAAGAAGTGTCGTAAATGCGAGTGTGCTTTTTACTACTCCGGCAATAAGCGGTCCTGCTTCCGTAACGCCTATATGAAGCGGAATGTCAGAAACTTTTGCAAAAGCTTCGTTTGCTTCAACTGTTTCCTTTACGGAAGATGCCTTCATGCTTACAGCTACGTTCTTAAAGCCGAATTCTTCAAATACGGCAGCTTCGTTAAGTGCAGTCTTTGCAAGTGCTTGGGCGCGTGTCATTTCGTTTTTCTGTACAAGTGCAAATAAATCCTGCGGAAGGCTTCCTGTGTTTACGCCTATGCGCATAGCTACGTTGTTTGCAAGACAGCCGTTTACTACAGCCTGAACTTTTTCCTTAGAGCCAATGTTTCCTGGATTGATTCTGATTGCTGCTACAGGACCGTTAAGGCATTCAAGTGCCAGTCTGTAATCAAAGTGAATGTCGGCAACAAGAGGCATTGTCGTATTTTCTGCAATAAGACACAAACCTTTTGCACTTTCAATGTCAGGTACTGCAAAACGAACAATATCGCAGCCCATTCCTTCAAGAAGCCTGAGTCTTTCTACAATAGATTCAAGTTCCTTACTGCCGTCCTTTATATTGTTGATTGGCTCCTTCCACATTGTCTGTATCGTAACTGGAGCATCTCCTCCAACATATACAGTTTTAGTAATGCCTTTTCCGCCAATCGAAAATTCACGTGTTTTCATAAGATTATTATGGCATAAAAAAACCCGCCTTTCAATAAGACGGGCTTTTACTGTTAATTAGCCAGAACTATGCGATTAATGAGAATGCCATAGCGAACAAAGCTACAGATTCGCAGAGACCTACTACCATAAGGTACTGAGAGAAACCTTTTCCTGTTTCACCATAAGCATCAGATGCAGCAGCACCAGCTTTACCCTGAGCAACTGCAGAGAGAGCCATAGCCAGACCAGAAGCAAGACCAAGACCTAAAGCCATACCAGGATTTGCTTCACCAAGCTTCTTGAGCTTAAGGAACATTACGAGGTAACCGTAAATAGTCTGAGTAAGAGGAGCACCGGCAAATACAGTAAGAATAAATGGAGCCGGTTTATTGTTCAAATAACAACGTTTCCATGCACCAATTGCACCCTGACCTGCAATACCAATACCAATAGCTGAACCAAGGGCGGCAATACCCATACAAACAGCAGCTCCAAGATTTCCTAAAAATTCCATATTTCACTCCTTGTCCGCACCCGCGCGGATATAGTTAAGTTTTACCTTTTTATAAAAGGATTCATTCAGCGCTATTCTTTTTCGCTGAACGGTTCATATTTAATTCCGCTCCATTCCATGCCAAGGTGACTGGAGAATTCAAGAGTATTCAGACGTACACCGTGAACAATAACTGAAAGCAGATTCAATACCATGTTAAGTCCATGTCCAAAGACAATCAGTACTATAACAAGAACAAATACAATTGCATGTACAACAACAGGACCTGCAGCACCACCTGCTATCTGAGAAGCAAGGTTGTTTACAGTTCCGGAAATTGCACTACCTGCAAGACCGACAGCCCACAATCGTACGTATGAAAGAATGTCAGAGAATACGTTAACAATACCAAGAAGTACTGAAATAATATTCTTACAGCTTGCAAGAATTGATTCCTTGACGCTTCCGTCATAATTACTGAATATGAAACTCATTACAAAACCAACGGTCAGCATTGTTACGCAAAGATAACCGATTGGAATTACATTGAATATCATAATTGCATCCATTGGGAATTCCTTTGTGCTTATGAATACCATAAGTATTACATAGAACATGCCCCAAATCTGCAGCAATGAGCCTATATCACCAAGCACCTTAAGGGTTTTCCTGTGTGCAATGATGCATTTTATGTGTGCTACACTCAGCTGTAAAAGCGCAAGTGTAAAACAGAATATCTGCAGGCACTGAGAAGTTGTAACGCCACCGTCACTCTGGCTCCACGGCAGCAGGAAAAGCCTGTCTACACCAGGAGAAACTTCTGAGTATGCATTTGAAAGAACCGGTACCGAAATGTCTCCAAGGAATCCAAGACCAATGCTTCTTAAGATATCGATTGAAAGACCAAACCATGTACATGTAACTATACCCCATGCAACAGTTGCCACTCCAAGGAGCAGCATGAAACTGAACAGAGGCTTTACTGGTTTTCGTGAAATCCAGCTCTTAATGATTAAGGCAATTGCAGCTACAGTTACCAAAAGACCGTATCCGCCGTCACCAAAAATCATACCAAAGTAAATTGTAAAGAACAGAAGGAACCAGCCTGAAATATCAAATTCCTTGTATCCAGGAACAGTTCCAAGGAAGTCTGTAAGCGGATAAATTAAACTTACAAGCTTATTGTTCTTTAATTTAGTAGGAACAGGATCATCGTCAGAAGGTGTATCTGCAGCAAATGCCCAGTTGCATTCTTTTGCTGTTTCAGTAAACTTTGCAAAACTGTCTACAGGAACGTATCCGCTTATCCATGCAAGGTCTGTTGTACCGGCATCTTCTTCTTCGTTTTCACGACCCATTCCACTGTAAACTGTTTCAAATTCAATGTCTGATTCAAGCTTCTTAAGGTAAGCCTTAATTGTATTAATGTATGCTGTGCTTGAAATCATTTCCTTGTCGATTGAAACAATTTCTTTTCTTGAAGATTCAATTTCTGCAGTTATCTCGTCTGATGACTTTTCAGGCATTACTACTTCGAATGCTTCCGGCGGTAAACCTGCAGGCCTTTCTTCTTCATTATTCTTTTCAACAAGAAGGAATCTTGTTATGTTCTTGTCTTTGTTTACTACAACAGTATTCAATTCTTCCGGAATCAATGAATATTTTTCCGTAGGAATTTCGTACATTGAAAGACATATGTCTTTATCTGCAAGATAAGCAAAGTCAGCAGGATTTACGCTTCCCCATTTTGAAAAGCGTTCAAGTTCCTGACTGTAGGCATTAATCTTATCAAGAAGAGATCTTCTTTTTGCACTTAAATCAAGAATTTCAGTACACTTTTCAATTACCTTGTTTCCTTCTTCAAGAGCAATCTGTGTAATCGTTGTCTTTTTAGGAAGCTTTATTTCTTCAAGAAGACCTAATGTATTTTCTGCCTTTGTCTTTGAATCCTTATATGAAGCAAGAACAGCGCCTTTACCTTCAATTGTTTCAAGATGAAGTACGCCAGTCCTTCTAAGGCGTTTCAATGCTTCCTTGCGTTCGCTGTCGAGTACTACAACAGAAACTTTTTTCATTTCAACTATCATTTCTGTGCCTCCTCTTTATCAACTACGACCTGAAGCTTTTTTTTAGAGATTTTACTTCTTACTACTGCTGCAACCTGTTCATCTGCAAGGAATACGTTAATCTTTCTGATGTTCTTTTTTGTATCAGGAATCTTAACTTTTTCAAACAGATTTACGCGCTGTGTTGTGGTACGCAGTTCCTGTGAAAGAAGCCTTACCTGTTCGTCAAGCACATTAGCCTGAAGGTCAAGTTCAAGGGCTTTTTCCATACGGTCTGCTGCCATATCAATCCACAATGGTGTTGAATACAAATCGTAATCTCCACGACTGAAATCTGCACCTTCGTAAACTGGTATTTTTACACCGGCAATATTACCCCAGCCTTTCTTGATGTTCTTGACAGTTACCATACCAGGCTTAAAGGCATCCTTTTCACCGAATACCGAAATCCACTGTTCGAATTCAGCTTCAAGAGCTTTCCTCTGCTCGCGTACGGCTTTTGCCTTTTCATCAATCGTGCGTATTTCCGACTGCAGCTGCTGTTTTTTGAGTGTCAAAGTTGGAAGATACCTTTCATACATTTTGAGGGCATCTTTCTGACTTTTAAGCTCATTTTTTGTCAGCTTTAATTTTGCCATCTAAATGATACCCCTCTAGTTCTTAGGCCAGTATTTTTCTACAAGTGCAGATTTAATACCTGTTTCTGTCTTTTCAAAACATTTAGCAAGTATTTTCCAACCGTTGTCCAATGCTTCTTCAAGAGGAATGTTTACACTCAAATCCATCTTCTGCTCTTCGAACATGACGCCGTATTTAAGGAGCTTGTCATCCCATTCACTCATAATGAAGCCCATACTCTTCTTTTCGAGAGTATCTTTGTATGAAGAATAAAGACGAATCATACCGTCCATAAGTGCACGGTGGTCGTCTCTTGTCTTACCGTTAACGTTCTGCTTAAGACGTGAAAGTGAACCGAACGGCTCAATTCGTCCGCCCTTAAGATAGAACTGTCCTTCTGTAATATAACCTGTGTTGTCTGGAACCGGATGAGTTACGTCATCACCAGGCATTGTTGTTACTGCAAGAATTGTTACAGAACCCTGATCAGCAAAGTCTACAGCCTTTTCGTAGCGTGCAGCCAGCTGAGAATAAAGGTCACCAGGATAACCGCGGTTTGAAGGTACCTGTTCCTGTGTAATGGCAATTTCCTTCATTGAGTCTGCAAAGTTTGTCATATCAGTAAGAAGAACAAGAACGTCTTTTCCCTGAAGTGCAAACTGTTCTGCAACAGCAAGTGAAAGGTCCGGAATCTTCATACATTCTACTGTAGGGTCAGCTGCAGTATGAATGAACATTACAGTCTTGCTTAAAGCGCCGCCTTCTTCGAGTGTATTCTTGAAGTAAAGGTAGTCATCGTATTTAAGACCCATACCGCCAAGAACAATTACGTCTACTTCAGCCTGCATGGCAATACGTGCAAGAAGCTGGTTGTAAGGTTCGCCTGAAATTGAGAAGATCGGAAGTTTCTGTGATACGACCAGTGTGTTGAACATATCAATCATTGGAATACCGGTACGGATCATACGGTTAGCAAGAATACGTTTTGAAGGGTTAACTGAAGGTCCACCTATTTCTACAAGGTTTTCTGCTAAAGAAGGACCCTTGTCGCGTGGCTCAGCAGAACCGTTGAAGATTCTTCCAAGAAGGTTTTCGCTGAATGAAACTTCCATTTCGTGTCCAAGGAAGCGTATCTGGTCACCAGTTGAAACACCACGACCACCGGCAAATACCTGAAGCGAAATCAGTTCACCGTCAATCTTGTTTACTTCGGCAAGTGATTTACCAAAGCGTGTTGTAATTTCTGCAAGTTCGTTGAGTTTTACGCCTTTTGCACGAACAGTGATAACGTTACCGTTAATGCTTTCAATTCTACTGTAAACTTTATTCATTATTCACCGTCCTTAAGAAGTTCCTTTGCTGCTTCTGTCAAAGTGCCTTCTTTTTCAGCAATAAGTTTATCAAGGGCTTTTTCTGCATCCCTGAAATCTTTTGATTCAAATACAGTGTAGTTCCAGTCAATGAATGTCTGTGAAAGTCTGTTGAAGTAATTACGTGCATCAGTTTTTTCTTCGAGCTTAAAGTCTGAACCAAGAAGCTGAATAAGCTTTCTGAATACGTACTGCTGTCTGTCGATTGTACATGAACCGTCTACCTCATCGAAACTGTTCTGCTGCATGTATACAGCATCCATAAGTTCGCTCTTAAGGTATGTTACGAAGTCTTCAAGGCTTGTACCTTCTTCGCCGACAACCTTCATCATTGAGTTAACTTCTACACCACGACGGAAAACTTTTCTTGCATAGTTAACAAGTTTTTCATCGATTACTGATTTATATTTTGACCATGATTCAATTGGATCAATTGCAGGATAACGGCGTGCATCTGAACGTTCGCGTGAAAGACCATGGAATGCACCAACAACTTTAAGAGTAGCCTGAGTTACAGGTTCTTCGAAGTTACCGCCTGCAGGAGATACTGTACCGCCGATTGTTACGGAACCAATGTTACCGTCACGAAGCTTTACGATTCCGGCTCTTTCATAGAATGAAGCAATTGTACTTTCAAGATAAGCTGGGAATGCTTCTTCACCAGGAATCTCTTCAAGACGACCAGACATTTCACGCATAGCCTGAGCCCAGCGTGATGTAGAGTCAGCAAGAAGAAGTACGTTAAGTCCCATCTGTCTGTAATATTCAGCAAGAGTTACACCTGTGTAAACCGAAGCTTCACGGGATGCAACAGGCATTGATGATGTATTACAGATGATGATTGTTCTTTCCATAAGGGAACGGCCTGTTCTTGGGTCAGTAAGTTCAGGGAATTCAGTAAGTGTTTCTACAACTTCACCGGCACGTTCACCGCATGCTGCAATGATTACGATATCAACGTCTGCGTTACGGCTTGTTGTATGCTGAAGAACAGTCTTACCTGCACCGAATGGTCCTGGAATACAATATGTACCGCCCTTAGCAACAGGATACAAAGTATCAATGATTCTAAGCTTTGTAATCATTGGTTCTTCCGGCTTAAGTCGTTCTTCGTAGCATTTAACGGCTCTCTTTACAGGCCATTTAAAGCTCATGCATACATTCTGTGTATGACCTTTGGCATCTGCAAGAACAGCTACAGTATCATGAATCTTATAGCTGCCGGCTGCATTGATTTTCTTAACGGTCCACTGTCCAAGGAAACTGAACGGAACCAGAATCTTATGAGTAAATGCTCCTTCAGGAACAGAACCAATGCTGTCTCCTGCAAAAAGCTTGTCACCAGGTTTTACAGTTGGTGTAAAGTCCCACTTCTTTTCTTCATCAAGAGCAGAAAGATAAACACCTCTTTCAAGGAAGTATCCTGACTTTTCTGCAAGCAATGGAAGCGGATTCTGAAGACCGTCGTAAATCTGACCAAGAAGGCCCGGTCCTAATTCAACACTAAGCAGGTCTCCGGTAAATTCTACCTGACAGTCTGTGGAGATACCTTTTGTCATTTCATAAATCTGCATCTGAGCAGTATTGCCTCTGACACGGATAACCTCTCCTTTAAGACTTTTGCCTGCGACTTTAACGTAGCCTACTTCGTTCAAAGAAACATTTCCGTCAAATTCGACAGATACCATGTTTCCGTTAACTGCGACTACTTTTCCTTTTGTATCAGTCATTTTGTTTCTCCAAGAATCTCATCATATAAAATACGGTAGGAAGCCATACCTTCTTCTCTATTGAATTTCTTCATTCTCTCTGTAAGCATTAAACGCAATCCGTAATTGTAAACTGCATCAATCGAAAAATAATCAAGAGGTGCAATTTTGTCCAACAATTCAAGACGGTACTGGTTTAAAAACTGTTCTGCGCTTAACGGACTGTCCATTCCTGTTGCAGTACGTGCAGCCTGAATGACTTCTCCGTCAGCAACAGAAGGAATGTCTTTTGTATCCTTCTTCATCTTTACGGCACGAATCATTGCAAGTGCATTACGCAAATCTCTTTCCTTTGCATACCATGTATCAAGAAAAGCAGAACCTGTTGGCTCAAAACTTTTTGGCGGTTCAAGGGAAAGAACTTCCGCTACAGACTTTGCCTTGTCCGGCATAAAGCGTTTACAGAGGTCAATGAAATATTCTGTTGTTATGGGCAGTTTTCCACTTTCACTTGTTACTGAAAAAGACGGAAGCTGTGCCACAAAGTAATACAGATGTTCCACTACAGTTTTCCTTATTTCTTTGCCTTAGCTTTTGCCGGTGCTTTTTTAGCAGGAGCTTTCTTTGCAGCTGTTTTTGCCTTAGCAGCAGCCTTTGGAGCTTCATTCTTTGCTGCAGGCTTTTCTTCTTTTACAGGTGCTTTTTCACCATCTAATGTAACAAGCACGTTCTTCATGATTTCTGCTGTCTTTGGATTAAGATATGATGCAAAGAGGTCAGCAATTTCATCTGAACTGAAATCATAGAAAGAGTTTTCAGCCTTAGAACCAATCCTGAATCCGCCTAAGATTGAAGAATCAGAACCTACTGTAAGGCCTTTTGAAATCTGGGCCTTGAGTGAAGTATAAAGGCTTGATTTGAGAGCCTTTAAGTCAGCCGGAGAAAGAAGAACTGTAATGTCATCAACAGAAGTATTTGCAGCCCATGCCTTTACTGTTTCAGGAATAAGCTTTTTGAGCATATCCTTGTCATAAGCTTTTTCTGTCTGATTGATGATTATTTCCCTGAGTTCAGCATTTACTCTTTCACGGCATTCAAGTACAAGGTTACGGCAAGACTGAGCAATGGCATCTTCACTGGCCTTTGTCATTCTTTCTGTTTCCTGTTTAGCGTTCTTTAAAATTCCGTTTGCTTTTTCTTCAGCATCTTTTATAATCTGTTGAGCTTTCTTTTCTGCTTCAGCAACAATTTTTGCTGCTTCTTCTTCAGCAGATGCAATTCCGTCTTTCTTGATTTTCTCAATCAATTCCTGTAACTGGACGTCCATTTCAACCTCGCTATTGATAAGAATTTAAAATGTATTCATACGGAAATATTCCGCAGGTTTAGAATTCAAAAGAGTATTCTGTAATCTGATGATAAACATCACCCGGTTTGAGAATACAGTTCGGGAATTCAGGTTTGTTCGGAGAGTCTGGGAATGCCTGTGTTTCAAGACACAATGCATCGTGAGAGTGATACATATGTCCGTTCTTGCCGACTACACCTTCAATAAAGTTTGCTGCGTAGAACTGACAGCCAGGCTGTGTTGTAGCAACATGCATTTTTCTTCCGCTAGCAGGATCCTTTACTGTAGCAAAATAAACAGGCTTTACTGGATCTGGTTTTTCAAGACAATAGCAGTGATCGTATCCCGGAGGAACCTGACCGATGTCTTTTCCAATAAGCTTTGGTTTTGTAAAGTCAAAAGGTGTACCGTCTACAGGAACAAGCTTGCCTGTAGGTATAAGTTTTTCGCTTACTTCAAGATAATGTGGACATGTAAGTGTTAATTCCTGGTCAAGAATTGAACCGTTTTCATTTCCCTTTAAGTTGAAATATGCGTGATTTGTCAAATTGATAGGAGTAGCTTTATCTGTTACTGCCTTATAATCCAATGTGATTGTATTGTTTTCGTTAAGCGTATATGTAACCTTAAGAGTTACATTACCAGGGAATCCCTGTTCACCGTCATAGCTTGTTCTGGTAAATTCAATTCCTACACCAGCGTCTGTACTTACCTTTCTTGCTTCCCACATCTTTTTTTCGTAACGGTCAAAACCTCCATGAAGTGTGTTACCGTTATCGTTCTGGTCAAGATTGTATGAAACACCGTCAAGTGTAAATTTTGCATTGCCGACTCTGTTTGCAAAACGTCCGACAATTGTACCAAAACATAATCCGCTGTTAAGGTATCCATTTAAATCTGAATGTCCTAACAGGATGTCAACTTTGCTGCCGTTTTTAGCCGGAAGCATAATGCTTGTAATAGTGCAACCATAATCTGTTGCTGAAAAACTCATCTTACCATTGGAAACAGTATAAATATGAACTTTAGTACCATCACCCAGCATGCCGAATTTATTTTTTCTAAACTTCAATCTACTCATAATAGTAAATTATAAGTCCAAAAACGCTAAAATTCAAGCGAAAGTTTGACTTCAGAAATTGATGCACCCAATTCTTTTGCGATTTCTTCAACAGATTTGCCTTGCTGTGATTTTTCTTTCACTAAATCATTGAAGCTTTTCTTTGGCTCAACCGGAATGTCTGTCATGTAAACTTCTGGCGTAACTAAAGGTATTTTTGATGACTTTGCGTCTAATATTCTTGAGTCATTTTCTTCATGCGAAGAAGTATTTTTCTTTTCAGACTGATCTTTTTCTGCTGAAACAAAAAGGTCTCCCTGTACCTGTTCCTTTCTGTACTTTTCAACAAAAGCTGCCTGTCCTGAGCGGGAATTACTCTTTATTGAAGAAGATGAAATACCGCTGATTGTTGAAAGCTTACTGTTAAGGTTACTGCCGTATTCTTTCTTTTCAAGTTCTGATTTTGCAAGGGCAATACGCCTGTCTGCTTCAGCTGAAGCTGCCTTAAGCTGCTTTATTCTTTCGTCAATAAGGGTAATGTTTCTTTCTGCATTTCTGTTTACATCGCTTATCATGCGGTTCAGTTCATTTCTTGTTTTTTCGATTATTTCTTCTGTAGAAAATATTTTCTTAAACCTGATTGCGAGTATTATCCAGAGTATTATATTTATCAAACACAAAATTACTGATGTTATTATTACTGCCATTTATTTTCCTTATTTAAAAATGATTTATCTTGAAATATCGATATGCTGTCCAAGAAGAGGATCTGTTATTTCTACTGTTTTTCTTACAGGTTCTTCCTGCTGCTCATCATTTTCTTTTTTTTCACGCTGGCTAAGATTCTGCTGCTGTGAGTTTTTTCCGTCAGGCCTTACTTTTGCGGCATCAGCATCTTCGTTTTTTGCTTCATGAACTTGTTTTGACTTATCAAGATTTTCCTGAATTGTCTTGTTCATATTGGATGCATTTACCATCTTGATGTTCTGTTCAACAGAGGCATTGAACTTTGAAACTTTATCCATCTGAGAATACATTGTGGATAAATCAATAGGATGTATAGCCATCTGGTTCCCTTACTTCAGTGTCAGTAGGATCATACTTACCTCTTCTTACAAAGCCGTCATCGTAATAGAAAGTAACTGACCTTACATCTGTCTTAATTTCATCCTTTTCGTCACGGACAAAAATCTTTACACCTGAATATACAGTACCGCTTGCATTGACTTTACCAACAACTTTAAGCTCACGAAGACGTGCCTGAATATCCTGTATTTCTTTTGTCATAGCTTCACTTTCTGTAAGGATTTCAGATTTACGTGTTGTAAGTTTGCCAAGACTTTCTTCCTTATCTTTTGGCAGAGAACGCCTTATCTTCTTCTGATTTTCAAGAGTTGAAATGTTAAGTTCTATTTCATCAAGTTCCTTAACAAGATTTGACTGCATTGACTGTAAGTCTGTAAGTCTGATTTTAGCCTTAGGGTCATATCCTACTTCAAGAATTGTTTCAATACCGCCGCCTTTTGAACCAATGTTCTTGGCAGTAATTTCTTCCGTTGCAAACAGGTGACCCCCGATAATCTGAGCACGCTTTCCTGAAAGAATGATTTTCTTCATTGCAGTTACGTTACTGTTCATGATGTTGTCATTTACGATTACATTTTCACCAACATCAACTTTTGTATTCTGAATGAAGCGTGCCCATACTGACTTAGGCGTAATGATTTCACCTTCATCACGACCCATGATACCCTGTGTAATGATAATGTCTCCGTCACTTTCAAGACGGCACTTACCTACTGAACCGTAAACTTCAATATTACCGCTTGCCTTAATGTCAAATCCGTCTTCAACGTTACCACGGCACAATACTGTACCAAGGAAGTTGATGTTACCGGTCTTAATGTTAACGCCATCAACTTCATAAATCGGCTCAACAGATATCTTTTCGCCCATAAGAAGAACCTGTCCGCTAACGGCTGCAAGAATTGTCCTTCCGTCTGTATCAACCTTAACGTTTTTACCAAGTGGAAGTGGAATGTCTTTACCGTCTTTTGCTTCAAGATATCTTCCGTAAACAGTCTTACCTCCCTTACCGCGTTCCGGAAGCATTTTCTGTGCAAGCGGCTGTCCTTCAACAACGTTTTGGATAAGATTGAGTTCCTTGAAGTCTACCTGACCGTTTTCAGCTTCCTTTGCCTTAAGTTTTGAACGGTCTGTTTCAAAGTTGTATGCAATGTAAGCATCTCGTCCGTCTACAGGTTCAATTGCAGTAGCAACTTCATACGGAATATTGTAAACAGGATTATCAATGAATTCTGTAATTTTCTGTTCGTCTATACCGGCAACAACACCCTGTGTCTGAAGGGCACGTACAATTGCATTAGGAGAAACTTCGGAACCGCTCATTGCAGGTGCAGTTACCGTAATAAGTCCCTTCATTTCGTCTTTTGTAATATCAACAGCAAGGAGTGCATCACCAGCAGGTACGTGTTCATACTGACCTATTTCTACATAAGTATCATCAGTACCTTCTTTTGCAATCTTCTGAATCAATGCTTCATCAAGGTCAAGAGTATCTTCTCGCTTGGCACTCATAATGATTTCACGAGGATTAACAGGCGTTCCGTTTCCAACCTGAAGTATGACTTTTGCACAGATTGATGCACCAAAACGGTGTACGTAGAATATTGCGTCCCTGTCCTGAATCTTGATTTCTTCTTCTTCCTGCTCTGTTGAAAAAATATCGTTTTCTGCTTCGAGTTTTTTCTTTGAAACAATTTTTGGATTTTCGTAAGCGCGGATTTTCCATGGCTTTTTTGCAAGGCCTATTACACCGCCAAAACCTTTTTCAATTACTTCGTATTCAAGATTCTTTACAGTAGAATTGAGCTGAACGGCAGCATCGGCAAGGGCATCTTCAAGAGAATCTGCATTTACTTCAACAAAAAGAATTTCTTTGTCTGACTTGAGTCTTGCTTCCATATCAGAACGGATTAATTCCAATGTTACCATATTTCCCCTGCCCGTTTATTTTTTTTAATTACATAATGCCTTTGCGTAAGTTTGTAAGTTTTGCACGCAAACGTAAATTTGCTTTGGTATGAAGCTGACTGATGCGGCTTTCACTTACATTAAGTACCTGACCAATTTCCTTGAATGTTAAGTCTTCATGGTAATAAAGAACGATTACCATTTTTTCATTTTTAGGAAGTTCATTAATTGCCTGAATGATAACTTTTCTTACTTCTTCACGTTCAACAATTACATCAGGATTAAGTGAATTAGGAGCTTCTATGCTGTCGCCGATTGACATATGGTCTGAATCATCGCCTGAATACCATACGTCATTCAATGAAAGGACACTTGTTCCGCTTACTTTCATTACAGTATTCTGATATTCAGATTCCGTTAATCCCATAGCCTTTGCTATTTCTGCATCACTGGCTGTTCTTCCAAGTTTTGCTTCGAGATCAACAATTGTATCTTCAATTTCACGAGACTTCTGTCTTACAGAACGCGGTACCCAGTCAAGTTCACGAAGCTCATCAAAAATAGCTCCACGTATTCTTGTTACTGCGTATGTTTTGAATTTTACATTTTTGTCCGGATCGAATTTATTGATTGCATCAAGTAAGCCAAACTGTCCGAATCCGACTAAGTCGTCAAACTCTACACTGTCAGGCATACCAGTAGATACTTTACCAGCAACATATTTAACAAGTGGCATATACTGCTTGATAAATTTATCCCTTATGGCAGAAGATTTTGTCTTCTTAAATTCCTTCCAGAGTTCTTCTTCTGTTTTATCATCCATCAGTGATGTACTCATTCTCCACACCCTTTATATAATTATTCCCGTTTCAACAAAGTCTGTATAGCTTTTGCCATTGTTTCGGCATTCGAATTAAACTGTCCGGATTCAAGCAGTTCCTTTGATCTGTTTGTTTTTCCTTCCGAAGCAAATTCAGAATCCCTAATCAAATCAGATTTACCTTCATCAGCTGCATCCAGTTCCATCATTGAACTCATTTCAGGAAGAGAATCTATCTGTTCATCTTCACTTATACCTGTATCCGTAAATTCCTTTACAGCAGGTTTTGATTCAACAGGCGGTTCCTTTGCCGCTTCTGAAAGTTTATTCAATGCAGCAGGTTTAAACTCGGAAACATTGCCTTTATTTTCATCAGCAAAAGATTCCTTAAGCTTTGTTTCCTGCCGTCTGATTTTATCTGAGCCTGTTTGCGGAATATTTTCCATATTCACGCCAACATCTTTTATTTTATTATCATCAGCTTTATTCAGTGCTGAATCTTTATATATTTCTTCAGCGGACTTAAGCTTGCTGTTTGAAACAAAAAACTGCGGTCCGTTTTCATCACGTTCAAGAGGTTCATCATCTATTGTAATGTCAACCACAGAACCTGCTTTATCAGCCTTTCTACCCTCACCAGGTAAATTTACTTCTGTTCCGTCAGAAAGGAATTTATCGTAAATAACCTGAATTATTGCTGCAAGAACAATAAAAATTATTGCAAAAACGATTCCCCTTAAAAGCGAAGAACCTATTTTATGCGTTGAAATAAGGCTTATGAGGAAAGAAAAAATAAAACTCAAAATTCCGGGAATTACTAAATTCTTTGATTTGAGCATTATTTTCCCCCTTTTCCCATATATTTAGAGTACGGCATATTTTCAACTAGGTCAAGTTCAAGTAATTTCATCACTTGTTTTTTTTGCCTCCAAGGAATTTCTTAAGGAAATTGGAAACACCGGCATCATTTGAAATGTCAGTCTTTTCTATTCTTCCAACTATATGCTTTACACAAACTGCAGGCTTAGAAGTCGGATTTACAACCATAAAAGGTTTCTGTCTGATAACTGCAGCCTGAACTACAGGATCATCATAAACGAATCCAATGTAATCAACTTTATAATTAAGGAACTGCGAAACGATTTTGATTATTCTTTCTGAAATGCGTTTTCCTTCATCAGAAGAATGTACGCGGTTTACAAGAAGCTTCAAATTAATCTGTCTGTTTACAAGTTCTGTAGTAATAATCTTGATGATGCCGTATGCATCAGTAATTGCTGTAGGTTCAGGAGTTGTAACTACATAAACTTCATCTGCAGCAGCAACAAACTGAAGTCCATTATTTGCAATTCCCGCACCTGTATCAATAATTATAATATCTGCTGTTCCAAGATTTCCAAACTGTCCTGCAAAATATTTCAGTTCTTCTACACTTAAATTTACAATTTTTGAAAAACCGTTGGCACCTGCAATAAATTTTATTCCAAATTCAGTATCAAGAATGATTTCCTTCATTGTCTTTTTTTTATTGATTAC
>JAZUKU010000022.1:0-23272 GCA_045643485.1 Treponema sp.
ACAATCCAGTCACACAATACTTTTGAAAAAGGCGACAATGTAGTAGAAAAAACTCTTGCCGTTAAAGTTGCAGACAAGAACACAGTTACAGTAGATTTACCTGCTCACTGTGTAGCCGGAATTACAATTCTTGCTTAACGACCCGAACAATCCCGTAACATGTCCTGAATGTGAACTCCGTGCATTACAGTCAGAAATTACGGAAGAAAAAATCAACGAAATAGTTTCGCGAATGGCTTATGTCGAAGGAACAACAACTCCTTTGGCTGAATACAACAGGCGCATTTCCATCTGCAAGAAATGTACTTCCCTGCTTAGCGGAATAATGTGTTCTGAATGCGGCTCATACGTTGCGTTCAGGGCGCACACTCTTAAAAACAAATGTCCTTTTCCCGGATGCAACAAGTGGAATTCTGACCGTTAGCTTCTGAAAAAAACTTCCTTATATTTTCAAATGTCGTCTCTGCAATATTTGTAAGCGCTTCGTTTGTTAGAAATGCCTGATGAGAAGTTACAATTACATTAGGCATTGAAATAAGTCGTGCAAGAGTATCATCTGCTACAATATGGCCTGAAAAATCATGAAAGAACAAATCACTTTCTTCTTCATAAACATCAAGGCATGCAGCTCCAATTTTACGTTCCTTTATTCCTTCAAGAAGTGCTTCTGAATCAATAAGTGCACCCCGGGACGTATTTATTAACACAACGCCTTTTTTCATTCTGGAAATAGTTTCTTTGTTTACAAGATATTTTGTTTCCTCAGTAAGCGGACAGTGGAATGAGATTATGTCACTCTGCTTCCATATTTCCTCAAGACTTACGTAATTCAGTCCGGAATCAGCTGCAGGAAATTTGTCATAGGCAAGAACATTCATGCCAAAACCTTTGCAGATGTCAGCAAATACGCAGCCTATTTTACCTGTTCCAACAACACCAACTGTTTTCCCATGCAAATCAAAACCAGTGAGTCCGTTAAGGCTAAAGTTAAAATCTCTTGTCCTTATGTATGCCTTATGAATACGCCTTATAGAAGTTAAAAGAAGTGCCATTGCATGTTCAGCAACTGCATACGGTGAATAGGATGGAACACGAACAATGCATATTTTTCCTTCTGCATATTTAATGTCCACATTGTTATAGCCGGCACATCTTAACGCAACAAGACGCACGTTGTATGACAAAAGTTGATCAATTACTTTTCTGCTGATTGTATCGTTAACAAAAACGCACACTGCATCAAAACCTTTGGCAAGATTAACTGTGTCTTCACTAAGTTTTGTTTCAAAATATTTAATTTCAAATCTGTCTTTTGCATCTGACTTTTCATTTACTTTGTTAAAAGATGCAATGTCATATTCTTTGGAATCGAAAAAAGCAATTCTTATTTTCATTTCAATTCTGTTCAACTAATTTCAGAAGATTTTCTTTTGGAATAAAACCTGCACTTGAAGCAGTTACTTTACCGTTCTTAAAAACAAGCAACGCCGGTATGCTCATAATGTCATATTGAGAGGCAAGCTTTTCTTCTTCATCTACGTTAACTTTTGCGACTTTAATCTTTTCACCATATTCCTTTGCAAATTCTTCAAGAACAGGTGCCATCATTCTGCAGGGAGCACACCATGGAGCCCAAAAGTCAACCAGCACAGGCTTATCTGAATTAAGTACTTCCTGTGCGAAATTTTCCTTTGTTAAATTCAATTCTTTCACAATAAAACCTCCGTTCTCTTCTTTCTTTACCAAATATACTCAGAATTCAATATACTCAAATAAAATTGAATCGACTGCAATGAAAATGCAAATAACAAAATTTTTCTTGCTAAATTTGAATAAACACTCTTAAAATAGTAATGAGGAGTTTTTTTTAAGGAGTTTATTATGTCTGGTAATATTTTAAAGTCGTACAAGGCTAAATTCTTATTATTCTTAACCCTTTTCATGGCCGTTACATGTTCAGCCCTTATTATTCTTGCAGTAAATGACACTAAAAACACAGCAATCAATATCTTTTCTGAACGTGGAAATTACATTCTTAACAATACAATCAGTCAGATTGATATGGAACAGTATGAAAGGCTCAGCAACAGTCTTGATGAAGACGACCCTTATTTTGACGAGCTTTACGAAATTTTCAATACGATAAAGACAAACAACGACTGTAAATATCTTTACACAATGCGTCAGATTAAGGACACAAATTTCGCTTACGTTATGGACGGTACTGATCAGGATGACGAAGAAAATTATTCTGAAATCGGAACGGAAGAAGATATTGCTGACTGGGCAGAACAGCCGCTTCAGTGTATGAACGAAAAAGTAATCCTTAACTCAGGAATCGAAGATAATGAAGACTGGGGATGGATGTTAAGCGTTTATGCTCCAATCGTAAATAAAAGCGGAAAGGTACTTGGCTTTGCAGGTGTTGATTTTGCAATAGACAGCTTAAAAGGATACATTGCCGGAACACGTATAAGACTTATTCTTATTGGTTCTTTAATTGTCATTCTTGGACTTATATTCATGATTGTCATTATCCTTAACTTCTTTGGCTCACTTAACTCTGTAAACAAGGCAATGAAAAATATTTCTGCTGGTGCAAAAGAGCTTACAATGCGCCTTGAAATTCCAAAATCTACTGAGCTTGGGCTTTTGTCTTCTTCATGCAACGACGTAATTGAATCAATGCAGAAGACTATGCAGACTGTTTCGGAATCTGTTAAAGCAGTAAACGAAAACAGTACACAGATTTTCAACCAGACACATGAACTTTTATCTTCTATCAATAATGTTGGTCAGGATATTGATGACGTTCAGTCAAAGGCTTCTTCACAGACAAAATTGATTACTTCTCTTGAATCAAACACAAACGATCTGCAGGATTCAATCAAGATGCTTTCTTCTAAAATCAAGGAGCAGACAGATACTGTAGAAAATTCAATTAACGCAATTAAGTCTATCATTCAGAATATTGAAAAAGCTGACGAACAGATAAACACAATTTCAAGAGAATATCAGACAATTGTTGAAGAAACTAAACTCAACGAAAAGAAACAGAACGACATGACTGAAAAAATCAAGTTCATTGAACAGCAGGCAGAAAACCTTAATTCAGCAAATGCCGTTATTACAGAAATTGCCGGACGAACAAACCTTCTTGCCATGAACGCATCTATTGAAGCTTCACACGCAGGCGAAGCAGGAAAAGGCTTTACTGTAGTTGCAGGAGAAATTCGTGCACTCGCAGAAAATTCAGCAACACAGACAGACAACATTACTAAACTCGTTAAGCAGATTGACGAAGCTGTAAAACAGATTGTTAGCGCAAGTAATGATTCCGAAAAAGCATTCTCTTCTCTTGGACAGAAAATCGAAAATCTTTCAGACTCACTTACTTCAATCAAGCAGAACATGAACAGTCAGAATGAAAATGCCACAAGCATGACTTCAATGCTTCAGCAGTTAACGGATTCTACTTCGACAATTTATACTGCTTCAGGAATAATCAATTCCAAGACACAGAATGTTGTTCAGGGCATAGACACAATGAAATCTTCCATTCACAACATAAATGAATCGACAGAAACGGCAAAATCACGCCTTACTGAAATGTCTGCATTTGCCAACGAAACAAATTCTTCTTCTGAAAGCAATAAAAAAGCCGTTGATAACATCAGCGGTATTGTTGATGAGTATAAGTTCTAGGTATAATTATTCCAGGAACTAGAGTTATGAAATCTCAGTTAACAACATTATGCTACATTGAATGTCAGGACAAATATTTAATGCTTCACCGCACTACAAAAGCCAATGACGAAAACCACAACAAATGGATTGGCGTAGGCGGTCATTTTGAAAACAGCGAAAGTCCGGAAGAATGTCTTTTGCGCGAAGTAAAGGAAGAAACAGGCCTTACGCTTACGTCATACAAATTCCGCGGTATAGTAACTTTTGTTTTTGACAATAAGCCTGCTGAATACATGTGCCTTTATACAGCAGACGGTTTTACAGGAACATTAACTGAATGCAACGAAGGTGAACTTGCGTGGATAGACAAAAGCAAAATCCTTGAGCTTGAACTTTGGGAAGGAGACAGAATATTTTTAAAGCAGCTTCTTAGCAGCAACAATGATGCGCCTTTCTTTTCACTCAAACTTGTTTACAACGCAGACGAAGTTCTTATCGCAACTGAACTTAACGGTAAGCCTCTTGCGTAAAAATCATTCCTTAAATTATTTCTTAAAGAAAAGATTTTCTACAATCATGCCCGGCTTAACGTGATCGAGCGTAATTTCGTAACAGCCTTTTTCAAGCTTAGCACAACCAATGTAGCGCTTGTATGCTTCACCGTTAGTTCCGTAGCAGTCGAACGAAACAATTGGGCGCGAATCAAGCTGAAGGTTGCACACTCTCTGGCCAACAGTGTGATTGTCAGCAACATTTATTGCAGCAAAGATTTTGTAAACGCCGGGAGTTTCTATCTTAAGCCATACTGATTTTGCGCCGTTTTCTGGAACATCGAACGGTGTGTCACAAACAGCCGTCGGTTCGCCTGAAGGTGCTTCATTATGTTTTGCTTCACAAAGAGCAGCCTTGAATAAATCAGAAAGCGGACGTTTTGCAACTGTTGCCCTTGCCAGGAAAAGTATTACGCTTTTTGCACACTGCTGAAGTTCCGCAAGTGTAAGCCGTTCTGTTTCAAGAGAAAGCGGTATGTTGTCCTTGAATGCATTTATTGCTGCACCGTCATTGTCTACAACCATATAAACATCGTTGTGAGCACGAACCATTGAAGCTGTATTCTGAGCAGTTGGAATTCCGCCTTCAACACAGTCATTCATTCTTGCCCACCAGTCTGTCATTACCAAACCGTTATAGCCCCATTCCTTGTGCAGAATAGTATTTACTAAATCATAATTAGATGCAGTCCAGTGTCCGTTAAGCGGAGAATATGTTGTCATTACAGAAATTGCACCGCCTTTAGTTACTGCTTTTTTAAATGCGCTTAAATAAATTTCGCGAAGTGCTCTTTCTGAAACAATTGCGTCAACATTCTGTCTGTTTGTTTCCTGATTGTTTGTTGCAAAGTGCTTGATTGTTCCGTGAGCACCTGCTTTTCTTAAACCAATTAATTCAGCACAAGCCATTTCGCCTGTAAGCATTGGATCTTCTGAAAAATATTCAAAGTTGCGTCCATTAAGCGGATGTCTGTGAATATTCATTCCTGGTCCAAGAAGTGTGTCTATTTTGTTTTCAGTAAGTTCCTTTCCTTCACATTCATAAAGCTCTTCTACAAGAAGCGGATTCCATGTACACGCAAGGCATGTTCCAATCGGCATAAGGGATGCATTCTTTCCGTTGTCCATTCTTATTCCACTAGGTCCGTCTGAACAACCGGCAACTGGTATTCCGTAATTGTGAAGTGCTTCGCTTAAACCGCCATATGCTGCTGCTATGCCAAGAGTTACTTTGTCGCTGCACATTCCTTCACCGCGGACTAAAGCAGCAAGTTCTTCCTTGTTGAGCTGACCTATAAATGCGTCTGCTTTTGCCGGATGACGTACAACATCTTTAAACTTAAGCCCAACGTCTCCTGTAAACGGAATTTCTTTTGGAAGATTTTCCTTAATCCTTAAAGCAATGTCTGTTCTGTTAAGCGGAACCTTTTCATATACAGCTGAATATGAGCCGTCTTCGTTTAATGTACCTGGCTTTAAGCGTTCAAATTCCTGTGTTGGAGCACAAGCCTGCTGTAATTTTTCTACAACATAATCTTCGTATAAAGTCCAGCAGTCTCCTTTCTTAAAGTTAATGCGCTCCGTATTGTGACTGTCTGTGCCAATGTAAAAATAGTAATCACCTTTTTCAAGAACATAGCTGTTCATGTGACCTGAAACGCCGCTGTCATCGTAAGAAGCCATTGATGTTGCAGAAAAGATAAGCTTTATTTTTTCAGATTCACCAGGCGCAAGAAGTTTTGTCTTTGCAAAAGCAGCAAGAACACGTACCGGTTTGCCAAGCCTTGCCTGCGGTGCTTCGTAATAAACCTGTACTGTTTCCTTTCCGCTGAATTCCTTTCCTGTATTCTTTACCTTTACGACAACACTCATCTGTCCTTTCTTTTCTGACATCTTTCCTGCTTTAACAGAGAACGTTGTGTAAGATGAACCGTAGCCGAACGGATACATTATTTTTGAAGGAGCAAATGTTTCGTAATACCTGTAGCCAACGTAAATATCTTCTGCATAGAAATTCTTGTCGCGTGCACCAAAGTTTCTTGTTGCTTCGTAGTCGTCAAGCGAATACGGAATTGTGTCTGACAGTTTGCCGCTTGGAGTTGTTACACCACAAAGAACGTCTGCTGTTGCATTACCGCCTTCCTGTCCGCCGTGCCATACGTATAAAACTGCAGCAATATGTCCAAGGTATTCAGGACTTTTTACCCAGCTTGTATCTATTATGTTTGAAACGTTAAGGACAACAACTACTTCTGAAAAAGCTTCGCACAAATTCTTGAGTACCTGCTTTTCTGTAAACGTCAACAGATAGCTTCCTTCTGCAACACGGTTATCCTGTTCTTCGCCTGCAGTTCTACCAATTACGTAAACTGCTTTGTTTGAAATTGCAGCCATGTCTTCTGCAAGTTCCTGCGTAACAGGCATTTCTTTCTGGTTCCATGGTTCTGCTGCCCAACCGCCTCCGCCGTTGTCAAAAGGATTTTCCTTAAGCCAGTTCTTGTATATTTTAGAAAGTTCCTTGTTGATTAAAGGATTATGTCCGCTTGGCTTCTGGCGAATCATTCCGTCTAAAAGATTTGTTGTATACGGAACATGTACTGAGCCGCCTGAACCGGTGCCGCTTTTGTAATATTCAATCTGACATCTTCCAAAGATTGAAACTGTATCAGAATCAGTAAAAGGCAATACGTTGTTTTTGTTAAAGAGAAGTACTGCACCTTCTGCAGCTGCCTCGCGAATTTTTTCGGCGAATTTTGCGTTGTTTTCCATAACAGTAATTTTAGCAGATTGCATAAATTGAATGAAGAGCAAAATTATAGTAAGATAAAAGAATGAAGATTAATCCAGATTACACAGTTCTTTATTCTGACGAAGCAATTGTCGTACTTAACAAAAGAAGCGGTTTACAGGTAGCTGCTGACCGTTACGACCCTGATTCTCCAAGACTTGATTTAGCCGCAGAAAAGGAATTTGGCAGACTTCATGCCGTTCACCGTATTGATAAAGACACGAGCGGCCTTGTAATTTACGCACGCACCCCAGAAGCACATAAAAATTTAAGCCAGCAGTTTGAAGGAAGAAATGTCCAGAAAACATATCACTGTCTTGTAAACGGTCACCCGTTATGGAAAGATTTAAAAGTTGACTTACCGCTTATGCCTGACGGAGACAATCGTCACCGCACTAAAGTAAACAAGCGTTATGGTAAACCTTCTATTACTGATTTTCATCTTATTGGTAACTGCGGTCCTTACAGCTGGATTGAAGCAAAACCGCATACAGGACGCACTCACCAGATTCGCGTACATCTTTCGGCAAACCAGCTTTGCATTGTATGTGATCCGCTTTATTCGGGTAACCAGAAGCCTGTCCGCTTAAGCGACTTTAAGCGCAAGTGGAACGGCGATGAAACAGAAGAACGTCCTTTGTTAAACAGGCTCGCTCTTCACGCATATTCGCTCGAAATAGATCATCCGGTTACTGGAGAGCGCGTTAAGTTTACTGCGCCTTATCCAAAAGATCTGGACGCTACACGCAAACAGCTTGCCAAAGTATTTAAGGTTGATCCTCTGGCAGACGCATCTTCTGAAGAATAATCTTTGAGTTTACTCTGGTGTTTTGATGAATAAAAAAGTTTTTGCTTTTACAGTTTTACTTTTCTCTGCTGCTTCACTCTTTTGTTCTGAGAATTTTAAATTTTCTCTTACACCTAAATTTGGTTTTACTATCGGGGAACTTGGTGAGCATTTGTTTACGAAAAATACAACCGACCCAGACAGAAACGATGTACCTATTGATCATAACCAGACATCTCTTCTTGTCTGGAAACTTAATCCAGCTGTGTCATTAGGCTTCGATGCGGAACTTATTGTTTCTAAACATATTTTTATTAATACTTCATTTTCTGCAGGACTTCCGGCTTACGTTGGACAGATGTATGACTATGACTGGTTTAACCATACGAACATCTGTCAGAGCCGTTCCATAAGTGAAGAGCGTCTTACGGAAATGTATTATACTGACATTGACTGCGGTTATTTATTCAATGTAACTTCTTCGCTTAAAGTAACGCCTATATTGGGATTTACTTACAAATACATTAATTTTTTTGCAGACGATTCACTTGGAACAGTGAACGGTTACATGGATCCTGATCCTGGTCTTAGGAATGATTTTCTTCCAACTGAAACAGATGATGAAATAATTTCATATGATGATCCACGTGCTTATCCCTTTGAATCAACTTGGATTTCATACTGGCGTGGTACAGATATTTTATGGTTTGGTGCATATGCAGATTATTCATTGAACAAAAACATTTCGTTCAATTGTTCTTTTAAAATTGCTCCTTATATTTATGCAAAATCAGAAGACAACCATCCGGGCGTACATGCAAAAAAAGATAAACCTCAGGGTGATTTTCTTCAAGACATACCGTCTGGTAGCTTTAAAGCATTCAACATAATGATTTCTTCTAATTTTAAACTTGATGAAAGAATTTCCGTTAACATGAAGTTTGAATGGTTTTACCTTGACCTTATAACGGGACCAACTTATAAATCTTATACACCCGGAGTTCTTGGAAAACAATGGGAAAACGACTACTGTGGCGACACGCAAAAAGACCTGACATTCAGTTTAGGCTTTAAAATAAATTTGTTTTAGATAAAACAATTTCCATGCTATAATTTAAGCGGACCAAAAACAGGAGGTACGCTTATGGCAAAAAAAATAATCACAATCAGCAGAGAATACAGAAGCGGCGGAAGGGAAATAGGCAAAAAGATTGCAGAACTTCTTGGCTACCAGTACTACGACAAAGAAATTATTGATGAAGCTGCAAAACAGTCAGGGCTTTCTCCTGAATTCATCGAAAAAACAGAACAGAATATTTCTTCAAGCTGGTTCTACAGTCTGCTTGTAGGCTCAAATTATGCTTCAACGGGAACAGTACAGATTCCTAATTCGACATTACCGCATACAGTTCCTCTTGTTGACCAGGTATTCAATGCCCAGCGCAAAGTAATAATTGATATTGCAAAGAAAGGACCGGCTGTAATTGTAGGCCGATGTGCAGATTATGTTTTAAAACACTGCGACGAAATAAATGCAGAAGATGTTCTTGATGTATTTGTTTACGCACCGCTGGACTTTAAGGCAAAACGCTGTTCAGAAGAAGACAAGATTTCTTTTGAAGACGCAAAAAATCTTTGCAAAAAAGTCGATAAATGCCGTGCAAATCACTACAACACATTTACAGAAAGCGAATGGGGTTTAAGAAGCAACTACGATTTACTTATCAACAGCGCATCACTTGGAATAGAAAACGCTGCTAGAATCATCGCGCAGATAGCAGAATAATACGCACACTCTGAATACGACGGGCAGACTGATCTTCAATGATGTAGACTGTTCCGTCGTTTTTGTATACAGCACCAACTGACGGAAGCTCACCTATTTTTTCCAGAAGCCATCCGCCTAATGTTTCATAATTATCGCTGTCCAGATTAAGCTTTAAAACATCGTTTAAGTCTTCAATCTTCATGTCGCCAGGAACAATGAATTCTTTTGTACCGGCAATCTTAATTCGTTTTTCCGGAGCAACTTCACGTATGCTGAATTCATCTGTCATATGACCAAAGACAGCCTGCAGTAAATCACTCATCGTAACAATTCCGGAATAAAGACCGTATTCATCAAGAGCAACTGCAAAGTTAGCACGTTCTTTTTTAAACTTCTGCAAAAGTTCCAGGGCAGTAAGTGTCTGCGGAACAAACAGTACAGGCCTCATGCAGATACGCACAAAATCCTTACTGTTAAGAATTGGAGCTGAAGCAAAAAGAATTGATTTGTAATGAAGCAAACCGATTATCGATTCTTCATCCTTATCGTAAACAGGCAGCCGTGAATATCCGCTTCTTTTGAAAACAGCAATTACTTCTTCGTAAGATGAATCTGCATCAAGCGAAACTACAAGCGAACGGTGCTTAAGGATATCAAATACATGCAGGTCAGAAAATTCAAATATGCGGTCAAGCATTTCCTTTTCATTCTGCTCAAGAGTACCTTCATTCTTTCCAAGATCGATAAGCGTTTTTAGTTCTTCTTCGGTAACAAGAGGCGTATCATCTTTGTAAATTCTTTTTTCAATAAACTTGATGAACTGGGTAAGCTTGTTGAACAGCCACACTACAGGAAAAAGAATTTTCTTGATTACAATCAATGCACCTGCACTGAAGCGTGCAATTTCTACAGGCTTAACTGCAGCAAGTGTTTTTGGAATTACTTCAGCAAAAATAATTATAAGGATTGTCATTACTGCTGTTGCTACAGAAACATACTGTGCACCAAATACGTTTACCGCAAATGCAGTTGCAATTGAAGAAGCCAGCGTGTTAACAAAATTAGTTCCGGTAAGAACAGTTGTAATAAGCACATCCATATTGCCTTTAAGTTCAGCAATTTTTGATGCACCCTTTTCCTTGTTCTTTAACATCTGGCGTATTTTGATTTTGGAAAGAGAAGTAAATGCTGTTTCGCTTGAAGCAAAAAAAGCTCCGCAGAACAAAAGCAGTACAAGCGAAAGGCACGGAAGAATTATGTTTATGATTACATTCATTTTTCTTCCTCCGCTTCAACTTCCTGTATTTTAACTTTATCTACCCTGCGTTCAGCCATTTTTGTAACTGTGAAAGTAAAACCCTGTTCGGTTATGCTTTCATTTTCTTCAGGAAGATGTCCAAGCACTTCACTGATGTAGCCGCCAAGTGTTTCGCAATGTTCTGATTCAATCTTTATGTGAAGGGCTTCGTTTATATCAATTAAGCGCAGCTGTCCGGAAACTTCCGTAACTTCTGTTTCGTTAAGCTTAACTTCTTCTTCTGCATTGTACTGTTCGTATTCGTCTGCAAAGTAGCCGAATATTTCTGAGCCAAGATCTTCTGAGGTAAGAATGCCTGATGTTCCTGAATATTCATCAATTACTACAGCCATACTCTGTTTGTTTTCGCGGAGCATCTGTTGTATACTCGACATTTTTTTTGTTTCAAGAATGAAAAGCGGTTTGCGCATAACAGTTGCTACTGAAAAATCTTCGCTGTCATTTTTGTACGAAAGCAAATCCTTAACGTAAAGAATGCCTACAATATCGTCAATGTCTTTGCGGCAGACAGGAAATCTCGAAAGCCTGTAGCGCTGTGACTTTTCCAGAACTTCGGAATAAGAAGTCTGAAGCGAAACAGAAACAATCTGCATTCGCGGAATCATTATGTCTTTTGCTTCAAGGTCAGTAAATTTGAATACGCGGTGCATCATTTTCTTTTCACCGTCTTCAATAACACCTTCCTCTTCGCCAACTTCAATGAATGTTTTTATTTCTTCTTCCGTAAAGCTTATGTTTTTTTTCTTTGTATCAACACCGAATATCTTAAGTACAATTCGTGAAAAACCTGTAAACAAAAAGACGAACGGCGAAAGAATTACTTCCAGTACGCAGATAAATCCGCTGAAGAAAAATGCTACTTTTTCCGGATGACGAGTGGCAACTGTCTTAGGAGTAATTTCTCCAAACACAAGCAGCAATAATGTTGCCACAAATGTTGCTATTCCTACTCCTGCATTTCCAAACAGGTCGAGGGCAACAATCGTAAGTATTGCAGAAATTGAAATGTTGACAATGTTGTTTCCAACAAGAAGAGTATTTATTAATTTTTCCTTATCGTTTAATAGACGCCATGTTCGTACAGCACGTTTGTTTTTCTGATTACGTAAAAACTGTACGCGTAATTTGTTTATGGAAAGAAAAGCGCTTTCTGAAGCAGAGAATATTAACGAAAGAATTATCAGTACTGCCGCAACAGCAAGCAGTACCAATAAGTTATCCGCAGGGGGTTGGTCTTGACCCATATTACTCCTGAGCCGTATCTGCCGGAACTTCTGCCGGATTAGCTACTGCAAGTGCATTCTGCTGCATCTGCTTTACACCTTCGAGAGTGCCCTTAATGTCTTCGGCATGAGAACCTTCCGGATAAACATTGTATGCTTTTTCAAGAAGAGTAATTATTCTTTCAAAATCAAAGTCCTGTTCCGAAGTTAAAACATAAGCTCCTGTATAATAAGCTTCCTGTTTTTCTTCGAGTGACATATGACCGTTTTCTGCAGCATCTTCAAATATTTTTGAAGCACCCTTCATATCCTGTACGGCAGCAAGTTCAATTGCATCAATGTAACATATCTGCATTTCGTATTTGCCAAGAAGACCTGTAACGTTATCTGGATCAAGTTCAGGAACTTCTTTAACAAGAGCATTAAGCGTAATCCTGTAATTTACTTTTGTTGCTTCATACAATGCATCAATTGCCTTTACGCGTTCAATTTCTTTTGAATTTGAAACCTGTTTTGCAAGAACATCTATCTTGTCTGCAGATTCCTTCAAGTTGGCAACTCTTTCTGCCATAGTTTCTGCTGTATCAAGATCTTCGTAATATTCAAGCTGAGTAATTATAAAACCGTCTGCTGTTGCAAGAAAGATTGAAGGATAAGAAGAAAGATTGTACTGTTTTGCAATTGCACTTTTTGTACCATACTCAACAGCAAGCTTTTCGTATTCCTTTGTTTCTTTTTTTGTAGCAGTTTCTTCATCATAAGACAAAACCTTCTGGTAAATGTCCTGAGAGAAATCTATGTTAACAAGAACATAATCCTTGCTTACAGATTTTGTAAACTGAGGATTTTCTGTTACCTTTTCCTTTAACACAGTGCTCTTTGAGTCCCAGTCACTTCCGCTAAAGAAAACCATAAGGTATTTGTTCTGTTTAACAGCAGTCTGTTTTGCTTTTTCATAATCCGTTAACCACTTGCCGTTTCCGCATGAAGTCAATGCACATAATGTCAATGCAATAAGTACTGCTGAAAAAATACTGTTCTTTTTCATTACAATTCCTTTTCTAAGATATTTGCTTAGTTAAAATATGCAACGCCGGCAGCAAAGATATTTTCGCAAGTAGATTCTGTCTTGTTCTTGAGCGGGTTACCACCAACGTTCTTGAACAGATCAAAGCTGCTTCCGTTTGCTTCTAAGCCAACACCGCGTTCACTATGGCCCATCTTGCCAAGTACGTGTCCGTCCGGGCTTGTAATACCTTCAATTGCATATGCTGAACCGTTTGGATTATCTGGTTCTGTAATTGCAGGAATACCGTTTTCGTCTACATACTGAGTAAATACCTGTCCGTTCTTAAAGAGCTTTTCTGCAAGTTCAGGGCTTACTACAAAGCGTCCTTCACCATGAGAAATTGCAATAAGGTGATTCTTTTCTTCAAGTACGCTCGGGTGCAATGCCCATGGGCTTGAAGCAGAAACAACGCGTGTACGAACAATGCGGCTTATGTGGCGGCCAATCTTATTGTAAGTAAGTGTCGGCATATCAGGCTGCATGTCACAGATTTCACCGTAAACAGCAAGACCTGTCTTAACAAGTGCCTGGAATCCGTTACAGATACCAAGTACAAGACCATTGCGTTTCTTAAGAAGATTCATTACTTCGTCAGAAATGTTTCCTGCCTTAAGTACGTTTGCAATAAACTTAGCAGAACCGTCCGGTTCATCACCAGCAGAGAAGCCGCCGCTTAATGCAAGAATCTGTGAAGTCTTTAATTCATCTGCAAGTTCAGCAAGGCTTTCCTTAAGCATGTCAGGTGTCTTGTTGCGCAGAACTAAAATCTTTGTGTTACCGCCAGCAAGATTGAATGCACGTGCCATATCCATTTCACAGTTAGTACCAGGGAATACAGGTAAAAGAACTTTTGGCTTAGCAGTGCCTGTCTTGTATGTAAATGATTTTCTTGCTTCATTTAATGAAGGGTGTACATTCTTTGCAAACTCTGGAAGTTCAGGCTGAAGTTCTGCGCCACTTACGCGAGGGAATACCTTGTTGAGTTTTTCTTCCCAAGTGTTAACACAATCTTCAAGACTAATCTCGATTTTCTTATTCTTTACGCCACCGATTTCTGCGTTAAGAACAAGGAGCTGCTTTTCTGCAATTGTCTTACCAATGCATTTAACTGTTCCCTTAACGAATGCCTTTTCTTTTTCAAGATTAATTTCTGATTCAACAATGATGTTTCCGTATGTTGGAACAAAAAGATTCTTTACTCCGCCAACTTCTGCAGCATCAATTTCTGCACCAATCATGTTACCCATAGACATTTTTGTTACTGCTTCTGCAATACCGCCAGGTCCTACAGGATACATTGCGCTGATCTTTCCGTCTTTGTTCAAATCATAAAGTGCATCTGAGTTAGTAAGGAATGTTTCGTAATCTGGAGCAAGCAAGTCTGAATATGGAACTGTAACAAGGTAAATGTTTTTCTTAGCTTCCTTGAATGAACCGCTTGTTACGTTATTTGCTTCGTCATGTGCTACTGCAAAGCTTACGAGTGTGTGAGGAACATTGATGTGTTCGAATGTACCGGACATACTGTCTTTACCGCCGATTGAAGCGCATCCGCTTTCTACCTGAGCATCTACTGAACCAAGCAATGCTGCTGCAGGATAGCCCCATGTTTTTTCACTTACTGCACGTCCAAAGAATTCCTGGAATGTCAAACGGCTGTCTCTTGCTTTACCACCGATACAAGTAATCTTTGCTAAAGAAGAAAGAACTGCAGTTTTTGCTCCGTGCCATGGAGACCACTGACCAACACGTGGATCAAATCCGTAAGCCATTAAGCTTACTGTTGAAGTTTCGCGTGGAGAAACAACTGGTATCTTTGCAGACATACCAGCTTCCGGTGTATTCTGATATTTTCCGCCGTATGGGAAAAGAATTGTACTTGCGCCGATTGAACCGTCAAATCTTTCGCCGAGGCCTCTCTGTGAACAGCATGCAAGGTCGTTCATGTTGGCAAGCCATGCTTTCTTTACGTTGTTGGCAACACAGCCTTCGCACTTAACAGGCTTATCAAGTTCAGCTGCTACTTTTTCAAGAGGATTTACTAAAGGTGATTTGTCCGGAGAAGCAGGCTGTTCGATTGTAGCAACAGCTTCGTGATGAGCACCTGCTGCGTCCAGGAATTCACGGCCAATGTCTACGATTGTCTTTCCGCGCCACTTCATAACAAGGCGGTTTGTATCTGTAACATCTGCTACAACTACTGCGTTAAGGTTTTCCTTGTTTGCAGCAGCAATGAATTTTTCAGCATCTGCTTTGCGGACAACTACAGCCATACGTTCCTGACTTTCTGAAATAGCAAGTTCAGTTCCGTTAAGACCGTCGTACTTCTTTGGTACTTTATCAAGATTAATGTCGAGTCCAGGAGCAAGTTCACCAATTGCTACAGAAACACCACCTGCACCAAAGTCGTTACAGCGGCGGATCATTAAACTTACTTCTTTATTGCGGAAGAGGCGCTGAATTTTTCTTTCTTCAACTGCATTACCTTTCTGAACTTCAGCAGCAGCAGTTGTTACTGATTTTTCTGTATGAACTTTTGAAGAACCAGTTGCACCGCCAATACCGTCGCGTCCTGTTCCTCCACCAAGCAATATTACGATGTCACCTGGTTCCGGGCGTTCACGGATTACTGTATCTACTGGAGCTGCTGCAATTACTGCACCAAGTTCCATACGTTTTGCAGCGTATCCCGGATGATATATTTCTTCGACCTGGCCTGTAGTAAGACCAATCTGGTTTCCGTAAGAAGCAAAGCCCTGAGCAGCTTCACGACAAAGCTTAATCTGAGGGAGCTTACCTTTCATTGTATCGCTTAAAGGAACAGTAGGATCTGCGGCACCAGTAATACGCATTGACTGGTAAACCCATGAACGTCCGCTTAACGGGTCACGGATTGCACCGCCAAGACAAGTTGCTGCTCCACCAAAAGGTTCAATTTCTGTAGGGTGATTATGAGTTTCATTCTTGAACATCATAAGCCAGCGTTCTGTAGCTTTTGGATCATCTGCTGAAAGTTTATTACCGTTTTCGTCAGTTGTATAATGAACGTCTATGTAAACAGAGCAGGCATTGTTTTCTTCTGACACTTCCATGTCTTCGAGCTTGCCGTGCTTCTTTAAATACTTCATTCCAATAACAGCCATATCCATTAAGCAGACTGGCTTGTCTTTGCGGCCGGCATACAAATCCGTGCGCATTTCGTTGTAGTTTGCAAGAGATTTCTTAAACAGTTCAGCGTATGGACCGTCTTCAATCTTAACGTCCTAGAATTCAGCAAGCCAAGTTGTGTGGCGGCAGTGGTCAGACCAGTATGTGTCGAGTACACGAATTTCAGTTTCAACAGGGTCTCTTCCTTCGCCCTTGAAATAATCCTGCAGGAACTTAATGTCAGCAAGATCCATAGCAAGGCCCATCTTGTTACGGTATTCATCAAGCTGAGTGTCGTCATATTTAATAAAGCCTTCAACTACAGGAATGTCAGCAGGAACTTCAGCCTTCATTTCAAGAGTGTCAGGTTTTTTGTCGTCAGTTAAACGTGAATCAACTGGATTGATTAAATAACCCTGAATCTTATTGATTTCGTCTTCAGAAATTTTTCCGTCAAGGAGTACGATTTTTGCACAGCGTACAACAGGTTCCTTGTCGCAAGTCTGAACGTTTTTTAAACCGGCACGCAGCAAAGAAATACACTGTTCTGCACTGTCGGCCCTCTGGTCATACTGTCCAGGCAAATATTCCCATATTATTTCTGTTGAACCGTCAACCTTTGGCAGTTCTTCAAAAATGCAGTAATCGCTCTGCGGTTCAGAGAAGATTCTTGTTGCTGAAATCTTTGCAACTTCTTCACTGACATTTTCAATGTCGTAGCGATTGAAATAACGCACGCCTGTTACTGCAGGAATGCCCAAGAATTCATTGATTTCTGACAAATAGCGCTTTGCTTCATTTTCGAAGCCAGGCTTTCTTTCAACATATAAACGATACATAGAATCATTATATGGAAAAGAACGTCTTTATTCAATTAAAACGCATATTTATTCACATTTGGGCATAAAAAAACCGCCGCAGTTACAAACCGCAGCGGTCTTTTTCAAGAAATTGTGCTAATTAATTAGCGAACGATTTCATATGAGAATACTGTTGTTGTAAGAACAGATTCTTCTTTCTGTGCATCTGCAGAGAAGAATGTTACGTCTGCACCGCGAGCACCAGCTTTTGCCTTAGCATTTGTTGTGATTTCAAATGTATAGTCAAGAACGAATGGTTCGCCTGCTTTTACAACTTCTGTTGTAAGCCACTGTTCTGAAAGTGGTGTCCAGTAGCTAGCAGCTGGAGAACAGTCAACGATCCAGCATCCTAATGCTACTGGTGTGCCTTTATCATCTTTACCTGCTACGATATCTTTTGACCAAGTACCTTCAATGTGAATCTTAATCTTGTCGCCTTTAACTGCTTTGTAATCCTTTGCAAGAACCTGTCCAGTTGTGTTCTGGAACTGGTAGTTGATACCATACTGATGGTTGTTTGCAAGAACGAATGAGTCCTTTTCTACATCACCTGCAAAAAGAACTCCGCCTGGAGCTGCTTCTTCTGCTGCTGGAGCTGGAGCTGCCTTTGCTGTTTCTGCTGTTGTTCCGCAAGAAATCAATAATGCTGCAGCTACTACTAATGCTGCAATAACGCTTAATTTTTTCATATCTAATTGTCCTCCTAATTTAGATACCTTTACTATTTGTAAATTAAAAAAATTATAAGCCTGAAAATCCAATCTGTCAAATTATTGTTTATGACAGTTTATCGATTTATTGTCACTTATTTGAACAATTCCAGATCAATTGCTTCTGCCATCTGAACATAACCCTTTGCAGAAGGATGCAGTCCGTCGCCGCAATTGAACTCTTTCTTCATATCAACAGGATTTTCCGGATCAAGCATTGCCTTATCAAAATCAACGTAACCGTCAAATCCGCCGGCTTGAGCAGAAGTTTCACGAATCCATTTGTTAACGGCCTGCCTTTCTTCTTCACGCTTCTGCGTAAAGTCGCCGCACTTTCCAAACGGAAGTATTGTTCCGCCAATGAACTTCATGTTGTTTTCATGAGCCTTCTTAATCAAGCCCTTGTATACTTCGATTACAGCAGAGGCACTCATGTTTGCGTAAATAATGTCATTTATTCCGTAAAGCATAAGAATCTGCTTAGCCCCGTACTGCGACAGTACATCCTGATTAAAGCGATAAACACCAGAGCCGCTTACAAGTGTTCCTCCAATGCCCTGGTTGATTACTGCAAGATTTTTTGTTCCTTCATTGTTCTGCAGTCGTGTAGCAAAATTGTCTGTCCATCTGTTCTGCTGATTGTCTGTTGAACCGCGGCCGTCTGTAATTGAGTCTCCAAAGCAAATGATGCTTGTGTTTTCAATACCGTCTGCTGAATCGCCGCCTGTCTGTGCAACATCAATTGCTGCTATCGTGTACCAGTGTTCTACTCCGCCGACAATACTCAGCTTTTCTTCGCTTACAAAATTGCCAAGTTCAATGCATGAAGTTGTTCTTGAACCCGGATGTCCCGTAACTTTAGCCGGAACTGCACCATAGTAAATGCTTATTGAAAGCTGTGTCAGTGC
The DNA here is from genome assembly GCA_045643485.1 of Treponema sp. Lineage (GTDB taxonomy): Bacteria > Spirochaetota > Spirochaetia > Treponematales > Treponemataceae > Treponema_D. The sequence continues at coordinate 18,817 of JAZUKU010000022.1, forward strand.
GTCAAAGGCAAATTCGAATGTGTCAGAATAAAGTTCTTCGCCTTTTGGAATTACAGCAGATTCTTTTCCGCCGAATGTCACGATTGTGTCTGTAGAAGTGTCAATCTTGCCAACAACAGCGCCCGGTTCTGCCGTTTTTGCAATGTGTACGCTCTTAAGCTCAAGACTGTCGTTTCCGCAAAGGTTTGAAAACTTAATACGGATTGCCCTGCCTGCAACTGATGTACGCAAAGTCTGCCTTATTGTTGAATACGAAAGAGGCATTGCCGGCATATTAAAGTCTTCCGTAAGATACTGCGAGCATGCCCATGTTCCGCAATAATTTTCTACATCAGTTAAAATCTTTGGACTGATGCCTTTTGATTTTTCTTCAACAATTGTGGTTTCAGACACAGTTTGTTCTCCTTTAGCTTCAGCTGTAGTTTTACAGCCTGTTACTGTCATAATAACAGACAATAACGCCACGAATAAAATAATTTTTTTCATTTTTTCCCCATCTGAAAAAGTGATTGTAAGGAAAGAATAGTAAAAAACAGAAAATTATTCTACACTTGCAGACTAGTATGTAAGCTCTTTTAGCGGGAGCATTTTATTTACGGATTTGACCGTCGCCGTCAATGAGGAACTTTGTTGTAGTAAGCACTTTTATTCCCATAGGACCACGGGCGTGGAGCTTCTGAGTACTGATTCCCAATTCCGCACCAAAGCCAAATTCGCCTCCGTCCGTAAAGCGTGTACTTGCGTTTACGTAAACACATGCTGCATCAACACGGGCCTGGAACAGACGTGCCTTTTCGCGACTTTGCGTAATAATGCATTCGCTGTGCTTTGTGTTGTGGGAATTAATGTATTCAATTGCTTCAGCAGTATCTTCAACTGCTTTAACAGTACAAATCAAGTCAAGGAACTCAAAACCGTAATCTTCTTCGCATGCAGCCTTAAGGTTAAGCGAGCCGTCCTTTGCAAAAGAAGTTCCGCTTAAGATTGAATGACAGTATTCATCAGCACGGATTTCAACTTTACCTGCAAACTTTTCTGCAAGCATTGGAAGGAATTGAGAAGCAGCTTTTTTGTTAACAAGAATGCATTCAATTGCATTGCATACGCCAGGGCGCTGAGTCTTACCGTTTACGGCAATGTTAACGCCCATCTCTAAATCTGCGTCTTCTTCAATATATAAATGACATACACCGGCACCAGTTTCAATTACCGGAACCTTAGCAGTCTGAACTACCATGTTTATTAATTTCTGTGTACCTCTTGGAAGCGCAACATCTATTTTTCCAGTAGCAGTTAAAATCTGTTCTACTTCTTCGTGAGATTCGCAAGGAGCAAGTTCAATTGCTTCCGGAACACCGTCTGCTGCTTTTGAAAGGCCTTCCTTAATTGCCTGTACAATTGCCCTGTTTGAATTGATTGCAGAAGAAGAGCCCCTTAACAGAATTGAATTGCCGCTTTTGTAAGCAAGTGAAAATGCGTCTACAGTTACGTTTGGACGGCTTTCGTAAATAATTGCCACTACTCCAAGCGGAACACGTACCTGTCTTATCTGGACGCCGGAAGGAGTTTTCCAGCCGCCTGTTTCTTCACCAACAGGATCTGTCTGCGAAATGATTAATCTTATGCTGTCCAGAATACCGTTAAGCTTTTTGTCATCAAGACTGAGCCTGTCTACCAGAGCTTCTGATGTTCCCTTTGCACGTGCTTTTTCAACATCAATTTTGTTTGCTGCAAATATCTTTTCCCTTGCGTTCTGCAAAGAAACAATTACTTCTTCAAGAGCTGCGTTTTTCTGAAGCGCATTCTGTAATGCCAGTTTCTGTGAAGCTATACGTAAACTTTTTGTTACTGAATCAATATCCATATTTTATCTCCAAATAAAAAAACCGGAACTGTTAAGCCCCGGTCGTCAATTCAATTAGTAATTAGCAAGGAAGTACATTGCAAGAAGAATAGCAACCCTGCTCTTCGAATCGTCCCAGTCAGCCGTCTGCGGTAAAGCAGCTACATACCACCAGAAAATACCGAATTCGGGGTCAATGCGTAATGCGTATTCATCAAAGTCATCGCACTTAGCCTGAAAACCAAACATAAGGTAAACAACATCATTAACAATGTTAAGGAAATGAGTATAGCTTGCCTTATACTGTTTTTTATTCATCTGTTTGCAGAACTGTTCAAGACGGTAAACAACCTGAGCCTTTAAATCTTCATCAGATTTTTCAACCCATGTTTTCTGTACAAGAAGAACGATATTGTTCTGGAAACTTGTAATTAATTTTGCTTCTGCTTCTGTTGTAGTGTCTGCAATTTTCTTAAACGGATTGCCTTCACCAAAAGCATCTGCTATTTTAATTGCTGCGCTTGTAAATGATTTTTCATCTTCAGCCGTTAAAAAAGTTTTAAGAGCCTGAATAGATTTTTTCTCAATAAACTGTTCGATTAAATCGCTTTCCATAATTCGCATTGTATTTTTTTTAATAGAATTATTCAAGCACGAAACTCAAAACTTAAGTTTTCTGCAGATAAACAAATTACGAAATCAATTTACAAAAACACTCATTCTCAGTATATTCAAATTATGAGTGAACAGATTTCAGAAGCAGTAAAAAGTGCAAGAAAAATTGTAATAAAAATTGGCAGCAATACACTGGCAAAAGCTGACGGTACACAGAATACAGACTTTATGCAGTCACTTGCAAAACAGTGCAAAGCCCTTACCGACATGGGTAAGCAGGTAGTCATAGTTTCTTCGGGCGCACAGGTAGCCGGCGTTTCCACAACAAAGGAATGGGCACGCAAAAAGGACGTTCATTACAGACAGGCACTCTGTTCAATCGGACAGGTTGAACTTATGCACCAGTGGAGAAAAGCATTCGGTTTGCAGAACATGCACATAGGACAGCTTCTTCTTACAAAAGATGATTTTGAAAACGAACACCGCTCACTCAATATCCGCAACACTTTGTTTACACTTGTTGACGAAGGTGTTGTTCCAATCGTTAACGAAAACGACTCTGTTTCATTCGACGAAATTAAAATTGGCGATAACGACAACCTTTCTGCATTAACTGCAATTCTGTGGAGTGCAGACCTGCTTATTCTGTTTACGGACGAAGACGGCATTTACACAGACAATCCAAAGACAAACAAAGACGCAGAACTTATTGAAACAGTAAAAGACATAAAGGAACTGCGCTCATCAATTACAATCGGAGCAACAAACGCATTCGGTACAGGCGGAATTGAAACAAAGATTCAGGCAGCAGAAAAAACCACTGCTTACGGAATACCAATGCTTTTAGCAAACGGCGGCAAAGAAAATATTCTTGAAAAATTACTTGACGGTTCTGCAAAAGGAACATTGTTTTTTGCTGAATAGAAGTTTATTATATTAACAGGTAATAATATGCTTGTTGAAAAGAAAACATTAGATGAAGAAAGGGCTCTCTACGGACAAAATAACATAGCTGTTAAAAACTGTGTCTTTCAGGGAAAAGCAGACGGCGAAAGTCCGCTCAAGGAATGTACAAATGTTTTCGTAAGGGATTCACTCTTTGATCTTCGCTATCCTTTCTGGCACAACACAAATACTTTTATCCAAAACTGTGACTTTACCCAAAACTGCAGGGCTCCTTTCTGGTACTCAAATACAGTTCACATAGAAAACAGCAGCTTAAGCGGAATAAAAGCTTTCCGCGAATGCAAGAAAATTGAAATTCAGAATTCATCCGTTAAATCAGACGAATTCGGCTGGTTCTGCAAAGACGTAAACATACACGACGGCGCCGTTAATTCAGAATATTTTCTGTTCAACAGTTCTGACATAAAAATGAACAACATCATGCTCGACGGAAAATACTCTTTCCAGTACACAAATAAAGGCACTATCCTTAACTCAACGCTTAACACAAAAGACGCTTTCTGGCACGCAAAAAACCTTGTCATAAAAAACTGCATTGTTAACGGAGAATATCTTGGCTGGTATTCAAAAAACCTTACGTTCATCAACTGCAGAATCAGCGGTTCACAGCCATTCTGTTACTGCACGAATCTTAAGCTTATCAACTGCTCAATGGAAGGCTGCGACTTAGCATTTGAAAAATCTTCTGTAAACGGAAACATTTCTACACTCAAGAGCGTAAAGAATTTCTACAAGGGAAAAATAACTTCGCTTTCTGTTGTTGAAGAGATTAAAGATGACCCTAAGGCAAAGGGAAAAATTATTTTCAGTGAACTTAATTTGTAAACATTAAGAGAACACTGCAATCAGTTCACGGCGTTCGTCCGGAACAAACGGATTCTATTCAAAATCAGCATAGAATTCACATTTAGTAAAACCAGCTTCGTCTGCGTCCCTGCGTATCTCTTCCGGAACAATTGTGTAAACAGGTACTTCTTCTACAACAGGAAGAATTATACCGTTACCCGTTTCTAATTTCTGAGAAAGATACTG
>JAZUKU010000023.1:0-1736 GCA_045643485.1 Treponema sp.
ATACAAGGAAAACGGTGGTATCTTCTGCCACAACAATCCATGGATCATCATTGGTGAAGTTTTAACTGGACGTCCTAAAGATGCATGGGAACACTACAAGAAAATTGCTCCATCTTACCTTGAAGACATTTCTGAAATTCACAGGACAGAACCTTACGTTTACGCACAGATGATTGCAGGTAAAGCAGCACGCCGCTTTGGTGAAGCAAAGAACAGCTGGCTTACAGGAACTGCTGCATGGAACTTTGTTGCACTTTCACAGTACATCTGCGGTTTACGTCCGGAATACGAAGGACTTCGTGTTGAACCAAGACTTCCTTCTCACGTAAAGAAGGCTGAACTTACAAGAAAATTCCGCGGTGTTACATACCACATTCAGGTTGTTAACAAAAAGAATGACGGAACAGTAAAACTCCTTCTTACAGATTCTTCTTACGGAACATCAGAAGAAGTTACAAAGAAAGCACTTGCTACCGGAAGCGTTGGCGGTACACTTGTTACTGCTGCTAAGGGCGTAAGTGACGTTTACTTAATTGCTACAGTCGAGTAATTCGATTTTATAGATTAGGGGTGTTGGCCCGTTCTGCAAAGTAAACAACAGCGGTTTGCTTTACAGGACGGGTCTTTTTTTTATTCAAAACGGTTTACGCTTTCGGTAAGAAGCGGAATAAGCTGCTTCTTTCTTGAAACAACATCCTTCAGGTAATAAACATTTTCTTCTGTTTTAGGAAAATGCAGGAACTGAATGAATTCCTTTTCTGCTGTCAAAAGCATCAATGAGCTTAACGAAGTAATGTCCGTAATAAGCAGTGCTGAAAAAAGACAGCCGCTGCTTCTGCGTATGATTTCGAGTTCGTCAAGAAATTCCTTTTTGCGTCCAAGTATTTCTGCAGAAGAATCAACTTCAATCTGGCTTACGGTGTACTTGTATTTGCTTTCAGTATATTCCTTCATATCCTGACGGATAACTTCATCTGCCTTACGGTTTCCTATATGGCTTCCGCTCTTGATTATTTCGTTACCAAGTTCCTTTATATCAAGGCCTGTAATGTTTGAAAGATATTCTGCCATAAGTGAATCGTCTTCAGTAGCAGTTGCGCTTTGCAGAATGAGTGTATCACTCAGGATACCGCACAAAAGCAAAGATGCAATTTCTTTTGGAATTGAAACTTTATTTTCGCGGTACATCGAAGCAATAAGCGTACTTGTTGAACCGACCGGCTTGTTGATGAAAGTAATAGGCATTTTCGTATTCAGGTTGCCAAGACGGTGATGGTCAATTACTTCTTCAATAACGTGATGTTCTACTCCGTCTACTGCCTGCGAAAGTTCATTATGGTCAACAAGAATTACGTTTACGTTTGCTTCACGCAGTAAATCGTTTTCGCTTATGATTCCAATCAGCTTGTTTTCGTTATCAACAACTGGCAGACAGCGCGACGGACTTTCTGCAAGAAGAGGCTTTATTTTTGTTACTGAATCTTCACTCTTAACGGGAACAATATTTTTGTCCGCCATAACGCTAACCTTTGACGAATACTGTAAAAGCATTGCAGTCGTAGCAGTATTGTCGTGGCTAAGCAGAATCGAAACTCTATTCTGTTCAGCAAGAGCACGTATTTCCTTGCTTACTACATAATCTTTTGTAAGGACAATTGCGCGAACCTTTGCTTCAATACACAGCTTCTGAATGTCAGCACGGTCTCCTGTTACGACAATAATGTTTTCGCTTTTAT
>JAZUKU010000024.1:0-2772 GCA_045643485.1 Treponema sp.
GATTTTTATTTTAGGATATTCCGTTCTTTCATTACTGTTGCCTTCGGAAAAATCTTTTTTACCAAATAAATATACTCCAAAAGCACAGATGCTTATTAATAACGGAGATTCTGCTGGAAGCAGTCTGTCGTCAATGCTTAGTTCAAGTGGACTTGGCTCATTGGCAAGTATAGCTGGTGTTAATGTTGGTGGCAATGCAACAAACAGTGCTCTAGCAAGTTACCTGGTTAATTCAAATACTATACAGGATGCTGTCATTCAGAAATTCAATCTTATTGAACGCTATGGAATAACAAAGTATCCAAAGGCTTCGAGTCGTGGTGCCTTAAAAAATGTTCTTAAGTCAAGTTATGACAGTAGTACGGGAGTATTTACTGTAAGTTTTGAAGATATAGATCCTGCTTTTGCATGTGATGTAATCAATTATACAGTCGAACTTCTTGAAAAGCGTTTTATAGAACTTGGTGTAGACAAAAATAAACTTACAAAAACAAATCTTGAAGAAAATATAGAAACTGCATATAGCAATATTGTTAATTTAAAAAAGCAGATACAGCAGCTTGAATTTACAGTTTCAAATCCATATGCGAGTGCAGATACTTCTAATGTGGCTATGGATACGACAATGCTTAAAATGGAGCTTGATGTTCAGGAAAAAATCTATTCCAGTCTTAAAGCACAGTACGAAACATTAAAAATAACTATGGCAAGTGAACAGCCTGTATTCCAGATTCTTGAATATGCAGAAGTTCCTGACCAGAAGTCTGGTCCAAGCCGCGGTAAGCTCTGCATTATCGTTACTTTCGCTTCATTCTTTATTGCAGTCTTCCTTGCATTCCTTTTAAATGCAATTGAAAATATAAAAAAAGATCCTGTTGCAATGGATAAACTAAAAGGTAATAAAAAATGAAAAAGTTTATAACTATTATGCTTATTTCATTCTGTGTATTCTTTTCTTTTGCACAGAATATTGATAATTTAAAACTTGCTCAGCTTGATCAGATAGAAGACGTTTCTTCACGGGTTCAGCTTGCAATGTCTGCAGCAGATTACAGAGTTACTGCAGGTGACGTTTATAAGCTTGCATTTGCCGCAGGTTCTACAAGTGTTTCATATCCAATTCTTGTAGATTCATCATACAAGGTACGTGTAGCAAATCTTGCAGTAATTGATGCAAGCGGAAAGACTTTCATGAGCCTAAAGCGTCAGGTAGAAGACATCGTTACAAAAAACTATCCTATGAGTGGTGTTCAGTTTACGCTTGTTACTCCTGCAACATTTAACGTAAAGATAAACGGTGAAGTTACAAAGAGCGTTGAAAAAAAGGCATGGGCTCTTGCACGTCTTTCTACTGTTCTTGGTGACACTCTTACTCCTTATTCTTCAATCCGTGACGTAACTGTTACTTCGTCAAACGGTAAGGTAAATTACTACGACTTGTTCAAGGCTTCACGTTCTGGAGACTTTAGTCAGGATCCTTATGTTCGCCCTGGTGACGTTATTACAATAAGCAAAATACGTCGTCTTGTTACTGTAAATGGTGAAGTTGAACGCCCTGGTACTTACGAATTAATGAAGGACGAAAACTTAAAGTCATTGATTGGATATTACGGTAATGGCCTTACGGAACTTGCTGATACAGACCGTGTTACACTTATTCGTAATCGTGAAAGTACAGCAAAAGCCGGCAATACAATTTACCTTGATTCTTCTTTGTTTTCACAGGATTATCCTCTTAATAACGGCGACATTATAACGATAGGTTCTACAAAAGACCTTGTTCCTTCAATCATTGTAGAAGGTGTAATTGATGTTCAGGAACAGAATGTCGATGCTCCTCAGAGCCAGCTTCAGGTTCAGGATGAACAGGTTCTTAGTCTTAGTGAAGCACAGGCTCTCATTCAGGACAATGAACAGCTTCCTGCAGAAACTGTAACTGAAGTTGATGCAAATAAAGTATACAGAAGGACTGTTAAATTCTATGAAGGTGAAAGTTATTCTTCTTTGGTAAGAAGAATTGCAGACATGTATACTTCATACAGTGACTTAAAGAATGCATATATTGAACGCAGCGGTTCTAACATTGCCATAAACATTGAAGACTATATTTATGATTTTTCAAAGGAATGCGATGTATTTGCAGAACCAAATGACAGGCTTGTCATTCCGTACCTTAAGCACGTTGACAAAATACTCGTTACCGGTGAAGTTAATGTAGTTCACGAAGAAAATGCATTCCCGCTCCGCCGTGTTTCACAGATTGTAAAGAAAAATATGACTGCATATTCTTCTACAAGAAATGTTCAGGTAAAGAGTGTAGACGGTATTATCCGTATTTATGACCTGTTCCTTTATGAACGCGAAGGCTACGAAGAACAGAATCCTTATGTTCGTGCTGGAGAAACTGTTTATGTACAGCGCATGGAACGCAAGGTTACTTTAACGGGTGCAGTTGAACGTCCTGGTACATATCAGCTTCTTGAAGGTGAAAACCTTTATGACTTGATTGACTATTACGGTAACGGTCTTGCACCGTTAGCCGACACAAGCCGTATTGAACTTACCCGTACAATTGATGAAAGCGAAAAGAGCGGTAAAAAGATTTACCTTAATCAGACAGACTACGAAAATAATTATGAGCTTCTTTCTTATGACCGTGTAAATGTTTCAAGCTATTCTTCATTAAAGCCTGTTATGTTTATGGAAGGTGCCATAAGGGCAGAAGAAGGAACTGAACTTGAGGCTTCTTCAAAGGTAACAGTCCGCTTTGAA
>JAZUKU010000025.1:0-5654 GCA_045643485.1 Treponema sp.
CCTAAGTGTATGGAAGAAATTGTTGACGGAATCAAGGCGTTTATGGTTCGCAAGAATTATAAGTGTCTGGACGACTTCAGGGGATGCGCTATTTCTGACTGACGCGGCGTGTGTTAACACAACGGATGCTTCTTGCATTAAGTGGCGTCTGTTTGCTCAACAAATATTTCTTGCGGGGTTTGCTTCTGTTAACAGTTGCGCCTTTAGCAAATTGATGACTCTGCTAAGATAAACTTTGTTTTTTCATTGCGTAATGTTACAAAAAATGTTATTTTGTAATTATGAACAATTTTGTTGCCTTATGTGCAGTAGGTGCAGAAAAAATCCTTGGAAATGAAATTAAACACCTCGGTTACAAGCTGAACGGTAATGCTCCGGGAAGAGTTTCTTTTTGCGGAGAAATTGAAGCCGTTTACAGAACAAATTTATGCTTAAGGTGCAGTGACCGTGTTTACCTGCAGATGGCAGAATATTACGCAGAAGATTTTGACGCTTTATTTGACGGATGCTATAAAATCAACTGGCAGGACTATTTTAAAAAAGATGTACGCGTAGTTGTAGATAAAGTACGCATTTATAAAAGCAAGCTGAACAGCGAACATTCAATTCAGGGCATGATTCAGAAAGCCATTTACAAAAAGCTTGGTGACAAATGGCGCATGTCTGTATTACCGGAAAGCGGCAGTGAATGTGACGTACGCGTTTATCTTGACGAAAACAAAGTGCAGATTCTTTTGGATACAAGCGGAGAAGCTTTGCACAAGAGAGGCTACAGGACTGACGGAGGAATTGCACCGTTACGCGAAACAACAGCAGCAGTATTGCTCCAGGAACTTTTGTGGAAACGAAAGACTCCTTTGCACGACCCGTTCTGTGGAAGCGGAACAATTGCAATTGAAGCAGCTCTTTATGCATACAACGTAGCACCAGGTCTTGGAAGAAGATTTGCTTTTGAAAACCACACGTATTTCAATCAGCAGAAATTTCAGGACATAAGAAAAGAAGAAGCTTCAAAAATACGCACTGATGTTGAAACAAGAATTACTGGAAGCGACATTGATCCTGAAGCAGTAGAACGTTCAAAGCTTAATGCAGAACACGCATGCGTTATGGCCGGTCGTGCATTACAGATGATTGGAAGCGACAACCGTGTACCGCGTCCTGATTTTATTGTAAGCGATTATGCTGACTTGCAGGCACCTTACGAAACAGGCCTTTTGTTATGCAATCCGCCGTATGGTGAACGAATCATGGATGAAGCTCAGGCAGAAGTTCTGTACAACAATATGTCTTCTTTGTTCACTGATTTTCCAAACTGGCAGCTTGGCGTAATTACAAGCCACAAGAAATTCCAGGAATGCATTGGCCGTTACGCAAGTTCATTGAAATCATTTAAAGCAGGTAATTTAGAAACTACATTATACATCTACAGTGGAGCCGAAAATTTTAAAAACAGTAAACAAAATAACACAAGAGACAAGAGGGTTAGAAAATAATGGCAATTGTAGTAGAACACGATAAAAGAAAAGCAGAAATCTTAACAAAGTCACTCGATCTGTTTGTAGAAGAAGGCTACGAAGACGTAACTTTCCAGAAGATAGCTGACCGCTGCGGAATTACAAGAACAACATTATACATTTACTTTAAGAACAAGCGTGAAATATTCCAGTGGAGCATCAAGCAGTTAACAAACGCTCTTGAAACTGCGGTTCACGGAATTATGGAAGACACAACTCTTTCTTCAAGAGACTGTCTTATTCAGGTTGCTAACAAAGTTGTTGATGTTTGCGAAGAGAATGCAAGGTTATTCTACATACTGCAGCCGTATTTTTATCAGTTGTCAAAAAGCGGTGTAGACATAAGCGAACGAATTGCACGCCGTGTAATAAGAATGCGCCACATATTCAGCACAATCATTATTAACGGAATTGAAAAAGGCGAATTTAAAGACATGTCTGTTAAGGATATAAACAACCTTTTGCAGAGTTTGATTGAAAGCGTAATTTTCAGACTGAGTTATTCAAGCTTTAAGAATGCAGATGAAGTTCGTACTTCAATTGTAATCGCAGTAGATGGTATCTGCAGATAAATCTTCTGCGGAAACAAATAAACTTTTTGCTGAAGCATTTGCCTGCGGTGTGTAATCCATTATTGTATACGAATCAATAATAGACTTGATTTCAAATTTGTTATTGTCTGTACCGTTCTGCTTAAGAGTAAGTGCCTTTGGCTGTGTCCAGAAAACACGGTCATAGTCAGGGGTTTCGTTTCCTGTTGTATAATCACTTTCAGTATATTGACCTACCAGATTTGAAACTGTTAATGTCCTGTCGTAAAAGTGTACAGGAAGATTGCTTCTTAATGAAATTGTATACTGCTTGTTTGCTGTATCTTCTGTCATCTTAAAAAGATTTGTAACTGATGCATTTGAAATTGCTATCATCAGATTGAACTTAATCTTTTTTCCATAAGTGTCAGTTGCTGTTGTATCCGGTAAGCTTAATGAATCTGACGGAACTGTAATTACATACTGGTTTGAATCATAGCTGCCTGTAAGTCTGGTAAGGCCTTCCTTTAGTATGAGTGGACGTTCTGCATCACTTCCGGATCTTATTCCTCTTACCGGTGTATTGCTTAATTCAGAATATACATATCCCCTTGATGTCTTGTAGCGGATTTCGTATTTGTAGTATTTGCTTTTGCTTGTATATTTGTCTATAAAAGAAAATGCCTGTAATTTATTATTGTAAATGAAGATTTCACCAATGTTTGTTATTGTATCTTTATTAACATCTGAATCCTTGCTTGAATTTTTTGCTTCGTAACGGAAGATGTTTAAGTATTCAACATCCTGTTCTGTAAGGGAACCAATGTTGAGCAATGTTCCGGCTGTGCTGAATGTAACTCCTGGAGCCGGTGCTTTATCAGAAGGCTTGTCGTTCTTAATGTCAATAATGTCACATGAGAATAAAGTAAATGCTGAAGCCACTAAAATGGCTGTAAAAAATAAATTCCTTTTCATCTCTTTAAATATCGGCATAAATTCAGTATTTCTTGAATATTGCTAAACGGCATTTTTTGAAGTATGCTTTTTATATGAATGTTGTAATTCCCATTTTACTTTGCTTTATTCCGTTAGTGGCATTTTTTGTGTGCTTAAAGCTTTTGATGCCTTGTTTTAAGATCTTTAAGGGACTGATTGCATGTCTGCTTGGTTTGTTTTCTGTAATTCCTATTGCTGCCTTTCAGTTTCTGCTTGATGCACAGCATTTGTTTACGGCTTCTTCTTTGATTACTGTTCTGGTTCAGTCTATTATTCTTAACGGACTTATTGAAGAAGCCATAAAGATGGGGCTTTTGTTTATTGTTCCTGCAAAAGACATGGAGCTTAAGGAATATTTTGCTTACTCGCTTTTGTGCGGTCTTGCAGTTGGTTGTTTTGAAAGTGTAATTTATTTGATCAGCGGTTACGAAAATGTTGGTCTCCGCATGATTACTGCTGTTATTATTCATGTAACTTGTACGGGGCTTAGCGGACTTTTTGTTTATTCAGTTAAATACAAATGCCGCAAGGTTCTGCCTTTTGTGCTGGCTGTTTTGATTCATGGTATTTACAATTATTTTGCCGGTTTTAGCGGGGGAATCCAGTACTTTTCGTTTATTGTAATTCTGTTTGCGGTTATTGAATGCCGCGTACGCTACAAGAGTATTCTGGAACCGGATGAAACTGATCTTCCTGTGATGTAGGTTTGTTTTCTTGCGGTGCGCTAAATAGTAACATTTTTCATTAAACTGTATTATTTGCGGAAATTTGGTGTGTCGTTGTTGACACTTTTGGCGGTTTTTGTTATTATTATGGAACATTACGACGCTGGGTAGAGCAGTTGGCAGCTCGTCGGGCTCATAACCCGGAGGCCGTTGGTTCAAGTCCAACCCCAGCTAAATAGCTAAATGATTGTGTTACAAGAGTTTAGCACACTACCAATCCTAAGAAGTAAGGCTTGGCGTGAGATATCTTTTAAGTTGTCAGTTGTAACTGTCAGATAACAGAATGACTGATAAAAAAGAGGTAGAATCATGGCCGAGCCTTATTCTATTTATAAACGTAATAATGGAATTTATTACGTTCAGTTCCCTTATTCCCAGAACGGAAAAGTTTTTCAGAAAAGTACCGGATGTCGTACTCGTGCAGAGGCCAACAAGAAAGTTCTTGAATGGTACTCGGATGGAACATTAATCCCTGAACGAATCAATGCAAGTAAAGCAAAAACTTCAGCAGAAAAAAAAGTGTCACTTGATAAAAGGGCTTTCTTTTCAAGTTTGAGAACTTTTGATTTTGATGAAGAAGATCAAAAAAAGATAATTAAAATTCTTAAGGAACGAAACATAATAATCAGTTGTATTGTTCCTAAATCAAAATCAGCTATTGATGCTACAGAGTTTTATTCAACCTTCTGGGATTATGATAAATCACCATATGTTAAAGAACTTCTTGCACGTGATAAATCAATTCACAGATGTCACACAGCAACTTATATGTCACGTATAAAAATTTACTGGCTTCCTCGTATTAAGGGAAAAACGATTGGAGAGATTACGCGTGAAGACATTGAAGAATTATTTACGGATGAAAAGATATTAAAGCTTGCAAACAAAACTGTGAATGGAATAATCAGTTCCATTACAATTCCATTGAAATGGGCTTTCTATAAAGGTTATACAGAAAATAATTGTTTCGATGGGATTCAGAAACTTGCCTCAAAAAGTAAGAAGCGAATTATTCTTACCAGAGAAGAAGCAAAAAAAGTTTTTGAAGTAGATTGGGAAAATGATTCTGCTAAACTTGCAAATAAAGTTGCCATGTATACGGGAATGCGTGCAGGAGAAATTGCAGGTTTACGTAAAGGCGATATTGGTGATGATGAAATTTTTGTTGATCATTCATGGAGTCGTTATGATGGACTTAAGACTTGTAAAAATGGAGAAGCTAGATTTATTCCAATTCCTATTCCTCATGATGTCTGTCTGCAATTGAAGTTTCAGGCTGCACTTAATCCTTACAATGAAGGTGACGAAGGATTTATCTTTTTCGGATTGAAGCCTCATTCACCAACAGATTATGGTAACTGGAATAAGTATTTGCGAAGGGCATTGGCAGAAATTGGATATTCAAATCCTGATGAAATTTGTTTTCATTCCTGGAGGCATTACTTCTGTTCGAGAATGATGGACATTGTTCATGACAAGCGAATAATTATGGCTGTATCCGGACATAAGACAGAACAGATGCTTGATCATTATGCAGAACATCTTGAACAGAAAAAAACGCTGGAGGCTGCTCGTAATGCTATGAAAGAAGCTTTTGAAAATGAGTTGGCATGTAATGAGTAAAAAAGTGATGTTGAGTTAATTTACAGATTGTCTATGTTGTTTTTGTTAATGACATAGACAATTTTTTTTGCTAAATGTTTTTGCGAAAATAATTGCATTTACCTTACGAAAAAAACTTCGTTCCCCTCATGAAAAAAACTGCACAGTAAATATATAAATATAAATAATATGAATTTTTAAATAATATATAAAAATCCAGTGTTTATACACATAAATGTATATTTGTGTGAGTTTTTACTTAAATTTATTTGTTTTTCTGATTA
>JAZUKU010000026.1:0-12506 GCA_045643485.1 Treponema sp.
ATTCTTGCGGGTTATCATCAGTATTTTGCAGTAAAAAAAGCTGTTGAACGAACTCGTACTGCAGTTTCTGGTGACGGTAAGATTGGTGTTTTCTGGCATACTCAGGGTTCTGGAAAATCGCTTTCTATGGTTTTCTATGCACATCTTTTACAGGCTGCAATTGATTCTCCAACTAATGTTGTCATTACCGACCGTAATGATTTGGATAATCAACTTTACACTCAGTTCAGTAACTGTAAAGATTTTTTGCGTCAGGAACCTGTTCAGGCTGAAAGTCGCGAGCATCTTAAATCTCTTCTTGAAGGTCGCAAGGCAAACGGAATTATTTTTACAACGATGCAGAAGTTTGAAGAATCTTCTGAACCGCTCAGTGACCGTAAAAACATCATCGTTATGGCAGATGAAGCTCACCGCGGTCAGTATGGACTTACAGAAAAAATTAAAACTTCAAAAGACGAAAACGGAAACTTGATTGCTCGCAGAACAATCGGTACTGCCCGAATTATCCGCGACAGTCTTCCAAATGCAAGTTACATTGGTTTTACCGGAACTCCAATCAGCCGAGAAGACCGCAGTACAATCGAAGTTTTTGGTGATTACATTGACGTTTACGATATGACTCAGGCTGTTCAAGATGGAGCAACTCGTCCTGTTTATTATGAAAGCCGTGTTATCAAACTTAAACTTGATGATAAAGTCCTTGCTCAGATTGATGCTGAATATAATTTCCTTGCTCAGAATGCTGATGAAGAAGTAATTGAAAAAAGCAAACACGAACTCGGTCAGATGGAAGAAGTGCTTGGTCACGAAAAAACAATCAATTCTCTTGTTGATGATATTCTTGACCATTACGAAAATGAACGCCAGTATCTTTATACCGGAAAAGCAATGATTGTTGCATACAGCCGTTCAATCGCAATGAAAATTTTCAACCGTATTCTAGAACTTCGTCCAGAATGGGCTGGAACAACTGCGCAGGTTGATGTTGGTGGCAAAAAAATAACAGCTCCAGGTGATGATGCAAAAATTGCTGTTGTAATGACAGAAAGCAATAAAGATCCTGAAGAATGGCGTGCCTTAATTGGAAACAAAAACCGAAAAAAAGAATTGGCAACTCGTTTTAAAGATAACAGCAGTCCTCTAAAAATTGCTATTGTCGTAGATATGTGGCTAACAGGTTTTGATGTTCCGTCACTTGCAACAATGTATGTTTATAAACCAATGGAAAGCTACAATCTTATGCAGGCAATTGCCCGTGTAAACCGTGTTTTCAAAGATAAAGAAGGCGGTCTTGTAGTTGATTATGTTGGAATTGCTCAGGCATTAAAACAGGCAATGAACGATTACACTGTACGTGACCGTGAAAACTATGGCGAAATGGATATAGCAAAACGTGCTTATCCTAAGTTCCTGGAAAAACTTGAAATCTGTCAGAATCTTTTCTACGGATATGAATACACACCGTTCTTCGAAGGTTCAGATTTACAGCGCGGCATGACAATTACTGGAGCTGTAAACTTCATCATGTCTGTGGACAAAGAAGAACAGAAACAGACATTTGTAAAAGAAGCTTTAATGCTCAGACAGGCACTGTCTCTCTGTTCTTCTATGGTTCAAGAGCACATGAGAATGGAAGCAGCATTCTTTGAATCAGTTCGTGTCCTTGTGATGAGATTGATGTACAATGCGGGCGGAAAAAAATTCAGTCTGAAAGAAATCAACGAACGAATCAATGAGCTTTTAAAACAGTCTGTAAAATCGGATGGTGTAATAAATCTTTTCAGCGACATTGGAGAAAAAGTAAATCTATTTGATTCATCTTTCCTTGAAAACATTTCTAAGATGAAAGAAAAAAATCTTGCTGTAGAAATGCTCAAAAAACTTATTAACGAACAGGTAAAAGTTTACAAGCGCACAAATCTTGTTAAGTCAGAACGTTTCAGCGAAATTATTCAGCAGACATTAAACCGCTACTTAAACGGAATGCTTACAAACGAAGAAGTAATTCAGGAATTATTAAAACTTGCAAAAGAAATGCTTCACGCAAACGAAGAAGGAAATAAACTCGGTCTTAATGACGAAGAGCTTGCTTTTTACGATGCTCTTACAAAACCGGAAGCCGTAAAAGATTTTTATTCCAACGAAGACTTAATTGCACTGACAAAAGAACTTACAGAAACTCTTCGAAAGAACAAAACAATCGACTGGCAGAAAAAAGAAAGTGCCCGTGCAAAAATGCGCATGATTGTAAAAAAACTTTTAAAGAAATACAAATATCCACCGGAAGGTCAGGAAGATGCTTTAAAAACTGTAATCAGCCAGTGTGAAATGTGGACAGATTATGTTGCTGACTTTTCCAACTTTTCTAAAGAGACAAATATTTATAGCATGAACGACAATCAGGGCTTACTGAAAGTAGCAGCCCCGGGAGATTCAGATTCTATCTAATCACTTAATCTTTTCGCCATCAGAAAAAGCATTTCCAACAGCAGTACCTAAGCCCACATAAGTGTGGTTGACAGGATCAAACGTAATTGGCTTAACCTTGGAAGGATCAATCTTACCGTCAGTAAGAACAGCTTCCTCGGCAGAAACGTTGATTATGTTTCCGACTGTACATCCGGTCTTTTCATCAAAACTTACAAGCTCACACTCAAGACACATTGGCAGTTCGTTAATTACAGGCGCATCGACAAACGCACTTTTTGTAACAGTAAATTTTGCTTTGGAAAGTTTATCTGGAACATCATTTGCAGAAACAATACCAACATAATCACATTCAGCAACATGTGCTTCATCTGCAATGCAGACAGTAAATGCTTTTTTCTTAAGCATGTTGGCAACAGTTTTGTGATCAGGGCTTAGACAGATGCCTATCTGGTTAGTGTCGTGAATGCCGCCCCACGCTGCGTTCATTGCATCTGGTGTTCCGTCTTCTGCATAAGTTGCAACAATAAGTACTGGCATTGGATATAAAAATGTTTCTTTTCCAAAATTCTTTTTCATGTGACGATTATACCACATTTCAGTTTACAAACCAATTTTTTTAAGTTACCATAATTTTCAAATTCATGCGGATATAGTATAGCGGTAGTACGCGGGCTTCCCAAGCCTGAAGTACGGGTCCGACTCCCGCTATCCGCTTTTGCAAAATGGCATTATACTCTTAATATGCCGCGAAATTCAGGACACGCAGATTTACCCTTACACACAGGAATAGTACCACGCTGGTTGGCAGACCGAATGATGCAGATGGGGACCCTCATTGTTGAATCAATTGCAGACAATTTTGGCATAGACGAAGTACTTGTGCGTTTAAGCGATCCTCTGTGGTTCCAGAGTTTTGGTGCAGTTATGGGAATGGACTGGCACTCTTCCGGAATAACAACAAGCGTTCTGTATGCGTTAAAAAGAGGCCTTAACCCTCGTGCAAAGGAATTGGGCATTTACGTTTGCGGAGGACGCGGAAAGTATTCGCGAATGACACCTGATGAGCTTATAAAAATCGGCGAAGAAGAAGGCATTGACGCAGACGAACTTGTGCGCAACAGTAAGCTCGTTGCAAAAGTAGACAACAATGCAGTACAGGACGGATTTCAATTATACCAGCATAATTTTATCCTGAACAAAAACGGCTTGTGGACAGTCGTTCAGCAGGGAATGAATACGCAGACAAAAACAGCCCGCCGTTACCACTGGTGTTCCAGTGAACTCAATTCATTCGTGGAAGAACCGCATACAGCAGTTGTCGGCGAAAACAGAGGCGCAATCCTTAACCTTACAGACACAAAGGCACGCCCCGCACGCTCAACAATTCTTGAGATAGCAAAAGAAAATCCTGACCGCGTAATTAATGAAATTGCAAAGATGAACAGACCTTCTTCACAGATGATTGTAATGTCGGGCGGAAAAGTGCAGAACATAAATGAATCTTCGCAGACAGTTCTTGAAGAAAACATTCAGCAGAGCCTGTTCCCGGAACTGGAACCGTTACCAAAGAAAGTTTCGCTAAGCACACAGGGACGCAATTTAGTAATGCCTTCACACCACGATGTACGCGAAGAAGACGTTGATTTAAAAAGACTAGGTGCAGTTTTAGCAACAGCATACGAAGCTCAGCCACAAGATTTTGAAAGCCTTATGTTAACAAAAGGACTTGGACCAAGAACGCTTCAGTCACTAACTCTGGTAAGCGAAGTTATTTACGGAACGCCAAGCCGTTTTACTGACCCGGCGCGTTTTTCGTTTGCACATGGCGGAAAAGACGGACATCCGTTTCCGGTACCGCTGCGTGTTTACGATGAATCAATACGTGTACTTCAGGAAGGAATTGAAAAGTCTAAGCTTGGGTATAATGACAAAAGCGACTGCATACGAAGACTGCATGCGACTGCGGTTAACATTGAACGCAACTGTTCTCCGGAAGCTGACTTCAGGGCGGCAATAAATCACGAAAGGGCTCATTCGACTGAGTGGGGCGGAAAAACTGTAGGGAAAGATTAGCGGCTGTTTGCAAAACCGGCGATTCTTAGCAAAAGCAGCACCACTGTGCAAAACCGCCGGCAGTCCGCAGACAGAATTATTTCTTTTCAGCCTCTGCTGCTTCTGCCAACTCCTGCTGGTGGCGGTAGTGGAAATACAATTCCTCAGTAGCCAGCGCAATCTTAGTAACAGAAAAATCACAGTCATGCGGATAAATGTAAAGCGTATCCTGCAAAGTGTTCAAATCAATACAGTCACCGTATTTGCCAAGATATTCATACTCAATGTGACACGAATACAAATCTGGAACAGACCAGTGCATGTTGTAGTCAACACCAAAAGCCTTTCCGCTTAAAGTAAAGCCGTCCATGTTGTGCACAAGAGAAGCCTGTCCTATGTCGATATATTTTTTTGGATTAGGAAGCGAATCAACACGAGCATTACAGCTGAATGAATAAGTGCCGTTTTCAACTTCAGTACGGACATTGCTGCGTTCCCATTCGTACCAGTCAGGAATATGACTAAATTCAGTTGCACCTGTCTTAGCACAAAGTTCGCCAAGTTCAGTCATTTCCCATTCCTTACCGCAGGCATCACATTTTAAAACAGTACCCTGTGAACTCATTCGATATTCCTTGAGACATGCAGGACACTGGTACAGAACCTTATGCAGACCTTCAGCTCGTTTCTTGTAGCGTATGTGAATATTCTTCTGCTTCTGCCATGCAAAATCGTCGTACTCAAATTCCTTCTGGATAGCTTCAAAAACTTCCTTGTAAGTAGAAGTCTTAAGCTGTTCTGCAGTAAAAAGGCATTTCATTGTAGCTTCAGTACCTTTAACCTTGCGGTCAGGAAGTGCCCAGAACGGAGAATTAACATGGTGACCGTGACAGATAAGCGTAACTACAGGAACTCGTAAAAGCTTAGCAAGTTTACCAAGAGATGAAGGAAGAACAGCATTTGTTCCGCAAAGTGAATACCTTGCTTCCGGATAAATTACAGCAATGTTGCCTCTGTCCGTAACACGCTTCAACTGACGCACAAGAGTCGTATCGTTTGTAAACTTGCGCTTGCAGATACAGCCAATGAACCGCAGAAGCCATTCCCTTTTTAAAAAGCCGTCAATCGCAACAACATAATTTGCCTTGTGCGGAAAAACAGCTTTTGTAGCAACCTTGAAATCCATAAACGCATTGTGGTTGCAGAGAAGAAGATAAGGAGGCTTAATTCCTTCCATATTGATTTTAGTAAGTTTATTTTTGTGACCAAATACAGCCGGGAACGAAAGCAGCCAGATTATAGGCTGAAGGTGCTGGCTCATAGGCTTTTTTGCCATGTCAAAGCGCCTGATTTCCGGCAATAGTCGTGATGTATTTTCTACCATGAATGTATTTTACATCCGATATGCTGTAATTTCAAATAAATAAAAGAATACTACAAACAGTAAAATTTTGACTTTCCTTGTAGACTTCTAATGTTTTTCCTTTATAATGAATATATGAATTATAGTCGTAAGAAACATTTTTTTGTTTCAGGTGTAATAACAGCAATTTTTCTTTTCATTCTGGTTTTAAACGGTGTTTATCAGATTCATATAAAAAATATTCAGAAAAAAAATACTTCAATTATTTCCGAAAGATTAGTCAATCTTGAATTCAACCTTGATTCAGCAGACAAAGATATAGCAACAATCAATTCACTTCTTGAGCTGCCTCATCTTTCTGATGAACAGAATGTAATACTCTACAACCTTCTTACAAACATGTACTACATTAATGCTGATCTGGAAAATTACCTTTCTGCATTTGGAAAAGCGCTATATTACTTTAAGGCAACAAACAATACAGACGGTATGGTAAACATGTATTCCAATTTTGCAAAATACCTTCTTCAGAATAATGCTTACGAAAATGCGTGCCAGATAATCAGCAAGGCGGAAGAAATAATTCCTATTGAAGCAATTCAGGATAAGGCAACACGTTCCATTGCTTACGAAATGCTTATGGAAAAAAGCCTTTATGAAAACAATACAGACAAAGCTTTGGAATACATAAATAAATCCCTTGAAGACATAGATTTATTCGCTGATGATGATCCTTACAAAGCAATGTATAAGCAGATGGGACAGATTGCGCTTGCAAAAGTTCTTTTTGCCAAAGGTGAATATTCAGAAGTACGCTCAATAATTTCTTCATATGAAACTCTTCTTGAAAACAGACAGACTTCTGACATGCAGTATCTTGTGTGGGAATTCTTTATGCCTGTTTATTCATTAAAGACACAGCTTGCGTTACTGGACAATGATTTTTCAGCTGCACTTGATAACTACGGAATATATTCTGAATACTGCGATTACTATAACTACCCTGCAAAGAAAATTGAACTTGCAGAACTTATGCTCTTACAGCTTCCGTCTTCGTATGACGCAGAAATTAATTCAATCCGGAAAGAGATACCTGTTCAGTATGAAAAGCTTACTGATTTTTATGTCAAACAGTTCAGCAATATTGCAATCAACAGCTTTGAAAAAACAGTTACTTATCTTGAGCAGACAATCAATTCACAGACGAAACTGCACAGACAGATAACAAGATTCGTTTTTGCTTTCTTTGTAATTTTCCTGATGCTGCTGCTGATATCAATTCTTGTAAATGAAGCACAGATTGACAGCATAACAAAGCTTCCCGGCAGACAGTCTATGAACAATAGAATTGCATCTCTGCAGAAAAAGGAAAAACCGTACACCGTAATTAAAATTGATATGGATAACTTCAGGAAAATCAACAATACATTCGGTGTTGAAGGCGGAGACGAAATACTTCACAAGATTGCAAACCTTCTTGTTTCTTTCTCAACAAAAGACAGCTACTGTTACCGTTTTGGCGGAGAAGCATTTGTTATTATTATTAGAAACTGTAATATCGTAAAAAATGTACATTATGCCGAATCAATCCGTTCAGAAATTGCTTCACTTGAGCTGGCAGATAAAACTAAGATTACAGCAAGTCTTGGCGTAGGATTTTCAAGCGAAACAGACAAAGTTCTTGAAACTGCAGATGCAAACGTATTCTACGCTAAGCAGCACGGCAAGAACTTTACTGCTTTCACAACAGGCGGAAAAATCCAGCTTGCGGAACAGCGTCTTGGAATACGTCTTACTGTGAAATAATTCACAAAAATACAGAAATTCCATTCTTTTAATAGAAAAATCCCCAAATTCCACTCTTTTTGCACTTCCATAAAAACTATTTTGTTGACCTGTGTTTTTTTAAAGGCTAAAATATACTCAGTTGAAGGGTAATTTTATGTGATATTTTTCACAGCAAGCATCTGTCAGTAATTACGGAACGCCTGCTGCAAAACAGTCACAATTCATCCTTAGCAAGAAGAACGTATGAAAGCAATACCGGGTCCGTCAAAGAGGCGCCTTGTTTTATTAGGAAGACTCCTCTGCGACTGCAGCACAAAGACAATAACTTCTCAAGAAATTGAAAAGCTTACAGGCTGGTCTGCTGCTGTTGTTAGACGCGACATTTCACTGCTTGATGTCCGCTGTGGTGCAAGTAACGGTTACAAGGTTACTGAATTAAAAACTGCTCTGGACAAAGCTTTGAATCTTACTGCACAAGTTCAGAAGTGCTGTATCGTCGGTCTTGGCAAACTTGGCCAGGCATTGCTTGAATCTACGGAACTTGAGTCAACTTCATTCCAGGTAGTTACTGGTTTTGACTCAAACGTTAACCGTACAGAAGTTTTGCGATCAGTATTTCCGCTCCATCCGACAACAATGCTGGAGAGCGTTATTAAAGCTGAAAACATAACTTACGCAATTCTTTGTGTACCGCCGCAGGAAGCACAGGAAACTGCAAAAAGACTTGCAGAATGCGGCATAAAGGGAATCATGAATTATACACCGGTTGTACTTTCAGTTCCTTCAACAACAGCAGTGGAAAATGTTTCGCTGCTTACTACATTAGAAACACTTTCAGTTAGAAGTGCCTGATTTTAATAAACTCAAAAACGAGTAGGAGTAAAACAAATGAGTCGTGTTTACAATTTTTCAGCAGGTCCATCTTGTCTTCCAGAAGATGTATTAAAGGAATGTGCAGCAGAAATGCTTGATTACAACGGAACTGGCCAGTCAGTTATGGAAATGAGCCACCGTTCGGGCGCATACAAGCCAATCATCGAAAAGACAGAAGCACTTGTTCGCAAATTAATGAAAGTTCCGGAAAACTATTCAGTACTTTTCTTACAGGGTGGAGCTTCTACTCAGTTCGCAATGGTTCCTCTTAACCTTGGAATCAAAACAGGAAAAGCTGCTTACATCAAGACTGGTGTTTGGGCAAAGAAAGCTGAAGCTGAAGCAAAAAAGCTTGGTCTTGAAGTAACAACAATTGCTTCTTCAGAAGACAAGAATTTCTGCTATATTCCAAAAGTAGAAAAGGTAACTGGTGACTATGATTATGTTCACATTACACTCAACAACACAATCATGGGTACACACTATGAATACATTCCTGACACAGGTGACATTCCGCTTGTAGCAGATATTTCTTCATGCATCCTTTCTGAAGATTTAGACGTTTCTAAATTCGGAATCGTATATGCAGGTGCACAGAAGAACCTTGCTCCAGCAGGCGTAACTCTTGTTATCATCCGCAACGACTTGATTACAGACACACCACGTGCCGGAACACCAACTATGCTTGCTTACAAGACACATTCTGAAAACGGAAGCATGTTCAATACACCACCTTGCTACACAATTTACGTTATGGGCAAAGTTCTTGAATGGATTGAAAAGAACGGCGGTGTTGAAGGCATTCACGCAAAGAACGTTGAAAAAGCTAATCTTCTTTACAACTATCTTGATAACAGCGACTTCTACCACGCAACAGCAGAAGTTGGCAGCCGCTCACTCATGAACGTTCCATTCTTAACAAAATACAGCGACGGTGAAAAAGACGAAGCTGCTCTTGCTAAGGAAAAGGAAATCAATGACAAGTTCGTAAAGGGTGCTGCAGCAGAAGGTCTTGTTAACCTTGCAGGACATCGTCTTGTTGGCGGTATGCGTGCTTCTATCTACAACGCAATGACACTCGACGGCGTTAAGAAGCTTATTGCTTACATGGACAAATTTGCTAACGAAAACAAATAATTTTTCAGGAGAATAAAAATGTATAAAATTCAGACATTAGATAGAATCAGTGGAATCGGTTTGGAAAACTTTCCACGCGATGATTATGAAATTGCAAGTGAAATCGTAAAGCCAGATGCAGTATTAGTTCGCTCACACGACATGCTTACAATGGACATTGATCCATCAATCAAAGCAATTGCACGTGCTGGTGCCGGCGTAAACAACATTCCTGTAAGCGCAATGACAGAAAAAGGTGTTGTAGTATTCAACACACCTGGTGCTAATGCAAACGCAGTAAAGGAACTTACAACACTCGCTATTCTTCTTGCAGCTCGCCCAGTAATTGCAGCTAACAAATGGGTTGCAACTTTAGCTGGTAAGGGTGCAGAAATTGCAGGTCTTGCTGAAAAAGGTAAGAAGAACTTCATCGGTTCAGAAGTTAAAGGCAAGACACTTGGTGTTATTGGTTTAGGTGCAATCGGTGCAATGGTAGCAAACATTGGTATCGACTTAGGAATGACTGTAATTGGTTACGACCCGTTCATTTCTGTAGACGCAGCATGGAGATTAAGCCGCAAGGTAACACACGCTGAATCACTTGAACAGCTTCTTGCTAAGTCAGACTATATTTCAGTACACGTTCCTGAAACACCAGATACAAAAGGTTTCATCAACGCATCTACAATCAAGAATATGAAGAACGGCGTAAAGATCATCAACGTAGCACGCGGTGGTCTTGTTAACAACGAAGACATTCTTGCAGCTCTCGACAGCGGAAAAGTTTCTGCATTAGTTACAGACTTTGCTGCAGAAGAACTTCTTGCAAACGAAAAAGTTATCTGTATGCCACACCTTGGAGCTTCAACTCCAGAAGCAGAAGACAACTGTGCTGTAATGGCTGTTAAGGAGTTGCGCGACTTCCTCGAATTCGGTAATATTGAGTTCAGCGTTAACTTCCCTAAGTGCAAGATGGACAGCGAAATTCCAGCTGGCGGTACACGCCTCTGCATCAGCAACAAGAATGTTTCTGGCGTAGTTTCAAAGTTCACTTCAGTACTCAGTGATGCTAACTACAACATTGCAGGCATGATTAACCAGAACAGAAAGGACCTTGCTTACAACCTTATCGATGTAGATTCAAAAGTTGATGAAGAAACACTCGATAAGCTTTCTAAGATTGAAGGTGTAATCAATGTTCGCCCAATTTATGCTTAATGTTAATTAAGTTGTAAAACAAAATATTCAGTTAAATATATTAGCTGTTTTTGTGACTTCGGAGATTTTTCAAAAAAGTTGACAGCATCTAAAAATGTAAGCTAGCCGGGAATTCGTTAAGAGTTCCCGGTTTTTTTTGCATTTACAGGGATTTATTTAAGTGCAATAAGCTTTTCCTGACTTTCGCCTATAGAATAAAACGCAACAACTTCGGAATTAAATGCATCTTCAAGGAATGAACGGTATTCTTCAATTTTGGAAATATAATTGAGTGTAATCTGTGGAGTCAAATTATTGCGTACCTTGTTTGTACCGGCATTGTACATGGCAAGAGCAGCAATTTCGTTACCGGCAGTCTTCATGCAGAAGCGCAGGTGAGCAAGTCCGTAATGAGCAGAAACTTTTGGATTAAAGAAATCTGCTTCTTCTACATTTGGAAATGAATTATTGTTTAACTGAAAAAGTCCGCGGTCGATAGAACCGTTTGTGTTTGAATTGACTGCATTCGGCCTGTAATTGCTTTCCGTGTGAGCAAGAGCAAATGCAAGCGAAACAGGAATATCATTCTTGTCTGCTTCTTCAAGAACTGCAAGTGCAATTTCACGGCTGTTTGTTACATGAGTGTAAAACCATTCAACAGCAGCCCTGCTTTCCATCTGACGGTAAAGGGCAAGACCTTCGTCTTCCTTATTCTGCATTTCGTTAATTTTTGCGGTAAATTCAAAATCTGCAAATAAATCTTTTTCGCTGCCTGAAAATTCTGACTGTACTTCGGCAACAGTTTCTTTTTCTGATTCTTTGTTAAACTCTTTTTCTGAAGGGAAGAAAATTAAAACTGCAACACAACATGCAAAAAATAAAACGCTGAAAGTGGCTGTTCCCCAGAATAAATTTAAAAAATCGCTTTGATCTTTCTTCATGGAAAAAACTATGGCAAAAAAAAAGGATTAAGGCAAGTAAATTCAATGATTTTTATGTTAAATATACGATTTTCTTGCGGTTTTTCGCATTTAGTACCGTATAATGCAGAATATTTTAAGTTAAACGGCTTTTTTTAGCAGAAAAACAGATGTTTTTCAGTTAGATGCGTACGATTTTTTCTTCAGCAAGAACAGCTGCATCAGCAGAAAAATAAACGTACTGTGCGTGCTTCTGGCTTAATTCTTCAACAAAAAATGATTTGCTGGCGTCATCAGAACATTCTGCAGGAATTGCAAAACCGGCAACACTTACGCAGTCCTTTATTCTTCTTGCGCAATGTTTCATCGAAGCAGTAAGGGCTTCCTTCTGGGCAGCATCAAGACCAGTTTCGCTTACAGGCTTAATTACCGCAAACTTTTTGTTTTCTTCAAGAAGCTTTAACCAGTCGCGCAAAGAAGCAAGGCCTTCTTCGTTGTAGCTTTCTTCATCTTTGCCAACAAATGCCCACGGTGTTTCAACAATGCACAGTTCTGCGTCAGGAAGGGCGGCTTTTTCGTTAAGCGAGTCTGCTGCAAAAACAGCAAGGCCTTCCGTGCTTATTTCGCGGCCGTCAATTGTAAACAAAGTATTTTTTTCTGATTTGAATAAAGCTTCGAGTTTCATATGCACAGTATAAAAAATTACGCCTTTCGTGTAAAGAAATGAATCCGGAATAACGAGCACCAGCATCTGTTAACCGCCGGCG
>JAZUKU010000027.1:0-8312 GCA_045643485.1 Treponema sp.
AAAGCCACGTTTTGCAGTACGAGCTTTCTTCTGTGACATAGAAGGAAATGAACTTGAGCCGGAAAGTCAGGAAATTCCACACATAGCACTTGATTTTGTTTCTGCAGCAAACGAAGAATGTGCAAAACCGTTTGAAGAAGGACAGAAAGCTGGAAATGTACGGCAGAAAAATCCATACGATTACGAAATAATTCATGAAAAATTCATGCAGCCTGTAAACATCTGCTATGACTGGATTTCTCCAGAAGAATAAACTCAGCTATTCAAAAAAACTCCAGATATAAAAAAAAACGCCGCACTTACCAAGGTGCAGCGTTCTTATGATTCATCTATTTTTCTTACAGATTCTAGTTCTGCCGTACAACAGTTCTTGTATCAACAATACGTTTCATATCAACAATATTGTTTACAATAATGTGGTTGTCGTAGATTTCAATCTTTCTCTTTTCCACAAACTTGTTGAGTTCATCACGGGCAGTTTCAAGAGGAAGTCCTGCCCAGTGAGCAATATCGTTTGGCGTAAGCATGAACTTGCGCTGACGGTCATTTGGATTTGGAGAAGGATTCATTTCATCGTACATCATGAATACGTCTGCAATGCGTGCCTGTAAATCCTGGATTACAAGGATGCGGAAACGGCGCTTCTGGTCGTAAATACGTTTACAGAATGACTTAAGGAGCATGATTGCAATCTGAGGGTTACCCGTAATGAGTACCTGGAAGTTTTCCTTGTTGAATTCAAGGCACTGTACTGGACCAATAGCCATACATGTTGCTGAACGAGGTGAATTGTCAAGGATTGCCATTTCGCCAAAGATTTCTCCAGGGCGTAGGATGTCGAGGTTTTTCTTTGAACCGTTAACGCATTTAACAAGCTGAACGTCACCAGACTGAATGAAGTAGAAACTGTCACCAGGTTCAAATTCGCTAATGATTACCTGTCCCGGTTCATACTGTTTTGCAAAGCGTGCGAATGCCGGTAACGAGAACTGTTTTGCAACACCGCTTATTTCACCTGAAGAAACTACAGTATCATCCATTCTTGAATTCTTGCGCTGACGGTCAGCATGCATTTTTGAGTCTGCATACAGTTTAGCAACCTTTTCCTTGTTTGGTGCATCCGGGTAGCGCTGAAGGAATTTTATACATACATCGCAGCATGAGCGGAACTGTTCGTCATCATAGAATGCCTGTGCAACGCTTATCATGCCTGACTGTGGATTTGCATCCATCATGTCTTTGTTAAGTATAGATTCTGTCTTTTTATGGATTTGTCTGAGCTGGCTTGAGAAAACACGGAGCATCTTGAGGATGACCTGCTGGTTTGAACTGAATACCTTTTCAAATTCCAGTACAGACATTGAAACAACTAATGTATCTGTAAGAACTGTTGCTGTTTCTTCTCTTGGGAAACGGCCAAGTGCACTCTTAACGCCAAAAAATTCACCGGCTTTAACCTGCTCTGTTACTGCAGTTCCGGATTCAATATCTGTGCTGGTTAATATTACGACACCCTGCTGAAGAATGAAAACACGTTCATCCCTGTCGCCTGAGAAATAAATAATGGAACCTTTTGTGTATTGAACGGCTTTAGGCATATCATTTCCTTATATTTTGTATATTTTAGAATACCATAAAAATCTAAATTATGCTATTCTTTTTTTCATGATTGATCTTCATACACATTCATCTGCTTCAGACGGAACATTTACTCCTGCAGAACTTGTTGATTATGCAGCAGAAAAACATATTTCAGTTTTAGCCATAACAGACCACGATACAGTTGACGGCCTGAAAGAAGCTGCATCAGAAGCTTCCGTTAAAGGAATAACTTTTGTTCCAGGAGTTGAACTTAACATACAGTGGCCTACAGGAGAATTTCATCTTCTTGGCCTTGGACTGCAGTCAGTTTCGCCGGAACTTACGTCAATAATTGAATTCCTTAAGCAGGAACGCAACAACCGCAACGAAAAGATAGCTACCCGTATTAAGGAAGCAGGCTTACCTCTTACGCTTGAAGAAGTTACAGAACGATTCAATACCAACTCTATAGGAAGACCGCATTTTGCACAGATGATGGTTGAAAAAGGCATTGTCAAAACAAGACAGCAGGCCTTTGACAGATATCTTGCAAAAGGACGACCATTGTATGTGGACCGTGCCGGCGCTGATCTTGCAGAAGCTGTTACTGCAATCAAAACTAGCGGTGGCATCCCGGTTCAGGCACATCCGCTGTCCATTTACGTTGCATGGGGCAAAATGGATGATACAATGAAATTAATCCGCAATGCTGGTGTTGAAGGTCTTGAAGCATACCATCCAGGTGTCCGTGTAGCAGAAGGTGAACGGCTTGAACAGCTTGCCCGAAAATTAGGCATGTTCGTTACCGCCGGCAGCGATTTTCACGGTGCAAAAGTGCGTGCTGACCGTCATATTGGCTATACGACAGGCGGCAGGAAAATCGATGACCGCTTCTGGACAGAAGAATTACTGCCTCAGCTCCAGAAAAACATGTAGAAGAACACGGGCTGTAAATTTTAGATAAACAACCCTATCTTAATTATCGGCACAAAATACCTTAAATTCCACATAAATTTAAAGAATTTTTCATTTTTTTTATGAATTTCGGCTGAAATTTGGTCAAAAACGGTCTGGCAGTGCAATCTCTTTACTGAGGTGCATTATGCAGATATACAGTTTTTCGCCTTTTGGTTACGAAGGCTCACTTGTTAACGTAGAAGTTGATTTACGGAGGGGCATTCCGGCAGTAGATGTTGTCGGTCTGGCAGACGGTGCGGTTAAGGAATCGCGTGAAAGAATGAGGAGCGCCATACGCAACAGCGGTTACGAATTTCCGCCTGAACGGGTGCTCATAAGCCTTTCTCCGGCTGATGTGCGCAAGGAAGGTGCCGGTTTTGACCTTGCAATAGCTCTTGCGGTCCTTGCTGAACGGAAAAAGATTAAATCCAGGGAAGAATCATGGACTGACGGAAAAACAGCTGAATTTCTGGCAGAACAGGCAGCAGAGACTGAAGACGACAGCTGGCAACCAGACGATGATTGCGAAAAAGAGCCCGGAATTATCGAAAAAGACGCAGTTCTTGTAATGGGAGAGCTTGAGCTTAACGGAAACGTACGTCCTGTACGCGGAATTGAAGCTGCGGTAAGCACAGCGGTAGAAGCCGGTATTTCCATGTGCATTGTTCCTTCTGCAAACACGGAAGAAGCGCGCGGCGTTAAGGGAATGAAGGTATTTGGTGCTGAAAACCTTACAGAAGCTTTTGAGGCGCTTTATTCACAGAATGCATTTACTTCGGGAGTTGATGCCAGTTTTGAAAAACAGACAGCCGGTTTGCCTGAAGGTTCCGTTAACATAGACGGTGTTTTCTTTGGGCCAGTAGAAGCCGGTTACGAATTTGGTGAAATTCACGGTCAGAAATTCCTTGTACGCGGTTTACAGATTGCTGCTGCCGGTGGCCACAATGTTCTTGCATTCGGGCCGCCTGGTTGCGGAAAGACTCTTGCTTTACAGAGATTCCCTGCGCTTATGCCTCTGCTTACTTTGGAAGAAGCACAGCCTGTTACACGCATTTATTCACTGTCAGGGCTTTTGCAGCCGGGGCGTCCTGTGTTAAGGAATGCTCCGTTCCGTATGCCTCACCAGACTGCTTCGATCGAGGGAATGTGCGGCGGAGGAATTCATCTTTCACCGGGGGAAATTTCACTTGCGCATAACGGGGTGCTGTTTCTTGATGAAGCTGCGGAATTCCGTTCTTCCGTACTGCAGATGCTTCGTGTTCCTCTGGAGAGCGGGTCCATTACGCTCAGCAGGGCGGGCCGCTCATCTGTTTTTCCGGCACGGTTCCAGCTTTTACTGGCTACAAATCCGTGTCCCTGCGGCAATTACGGTTCTTCGGAAAAGATTTGCCTTTGTTCGGCTCATTCCGTTGAGCAGTACTGGAGGAAATTTTCGGGGCCTCTTCTTGACCGCATCGAAATACGCGTACATGTTGATACAAAAAGTGACGGTGAATCTGAATATGCAAAGGAAAAAAGTCCTTCTTCTGCGGAACTGAGGAAAGCGATTGCAAAAGCTGTACTGATTCAGCGCAAAAGGCAGGGAAAGAAAAACGCATTCCTTACGCCGAGTGAAATATCTGAATACTGTGTATGTTCTGACGAAGCGAGGGCCATTCTTGATGCTGCGGCTGAGCATTACGATTTTTCTCCACGGGGAATTGCCGGCTGTCTGCGTCTGGCACGTACAATTGCAGACATGGAAGGTATTGAGGAAATCAACGGAAAGTGCATGGAAGAAGCTGTCCTTTACA
Organism: Treponema sp.; assembly: GCA_045643485.1. Lineage (GTDB taxonomy): Bacteria > Spirochaetota > Spirochaetia > Treponematales > Treponemataceae > Treponema_D. The sequence goes on from JAZUKU010000027.1 coordinate 4,332, forward strand.
GAAAGACTGAAGGCGGCATTTAAAATAAAAAATGCCTCTCTTTTTGAGAAGCATTGTTATAATTACCGGCTCTGAGACTTGAAGCGTTACGCAGCTTTTCCTCCTTGAAAAACTGCTCCACGCCGTCTCCGTTCGCTGACGGGGCCTTCCATGGCCCCTTTTCGCCACACTTGTGGCGCGCTCACTACGCAGTTCAAGTCTATTTTTCTTGACTGCTTATTATTTGGCAAAAAAAATGCCTCTCTTTTTGAGAAGCATTGTTATAATTACCGGCTCTGAGACTTGAACTCAGACGGTATTGCTACCACTGGATTTTGAGTCCAGAGTGTCTACCATTCCACCAAGCCGGCAAAAGATAAGTTACTTTAACAAAAGAAACACTTTTTTTCAAGTGGAGTATAAAAGAAATGAACGAAATGGCGTATAATGATTTAGTCGACAGCGTAAAGAAAATTTCAAGACGTACTTCCCTTTTAATCAGCAGCAGGAATTCTGATTACTGGAAACCGTTTGAGCCTCTGGTAAGGAATCTTTCTTCTGAGGAAAATGATACTGAAACAGATGATGCGTCTGCCGGAAATCAACATTTTGATGCGGAAACAATTATGAGCAGGGAAAAGAAATACATCGGCAAGTCTCCTGAAAAAGTTTTAAAAGAAGTTTTCGGTTACAAATCATTCAGGCTTCTTCAGAAAGAGATTATTGAAAACGTTCTGCAGGGACACGATACTCTTGCCATAATGCCGACCGGCGGCGGTAAGTCAATCTGCTACCAGGTGCCTGCTCTGATTATGGACGGGCTTACAATTGTTGTTTCTCCATTAATTGCACTCATGCAGGATCAGGTAACACAGCTTGAGTCTTACGGAATTGAAGCTGCTTTCCTTAACTCAACGCTCGACTGGGCAAAATACTGCGAAACGGCTGACAGAATCCGCAGCGGTAAGGTACAGCTTTTATATATTTCACCGGAAGGGCTCAACACTCAGAAAGTAAGCGACATCCTTCATTCAGAAAATGTAAACGTAAAATGCATTACAATCGATGAAGCACACTGCATAAGCGAATGGGGCCATGACTTCCGCCCGGATTATCTTGAAATTGATTCGATTCGGGAACAGTTTCCAAAAGCAGTATGTCTTGCGCTCACTGCTACTGCAACAAAACAGGTCCGCAAAGACATCATTAAACAGCTTAAGCTTGAGCAGCCGGCTGTCCTTACTGCAAGCTTCAACCGTCCCAACATTTATCTTGAAGTTAAACGAAAGAACAATGCTTACGGACAGGTCTGCAGTTTCATCAACGAACACAAAGGCGAAAGCGGAATAATCTACTGCTTTTCGCGCAAACAGGTAGACACTCTTACGCAGGTGCTCAATCAGAACGGGATAAAGGCTCTTAATTACCACGCAGGCTTAACTGATGAAGAACGTTCTGCTAATCAGGAAAAATTCATCCGCGATAAAGTTAACATAATTGTTGCAACTGTTGCTTTTGGAATGGGCATAAACAAACCGGATGTACGTTTCGTAATTCATTTTGACATGCCAAAAAGCATTGAACAGTATTACCAGGAAATCGGTCGTGCGGGGCGTGACGGGCTTCCTGCTAACGCGCTGCTGCTTTACTCAAGCGGTGACATTCACAAGATACGCTTTTTCTTTGACGAAGCATCTGACAGGGCTAAATCTGAACGTCTTCTTAGCGCAATGGTTTCATACGCAGAAGGTTCTGTCTGCAGAAGAAAAACCCTTCTTAAATATTTTGGCGAAGAACTGCCGGAAAGCATGTCTTCCAGCAAGGACAACTCTGCAGAACATGGCGACGGTTCTGAAAACAGCTGCTGCTGCGACATATGCTCACTCAAGTCAGAAATAAATTCTTCTGAAGCAGAAAAATCAGACGTTACGATTCCCGTACAGAAGCTTATGTCGTGTATTCTTAGGACAGGACAATTCTACAGCCGCGGTTATGTCATTGACATACTGCTTGGTTCAAAAAACAAAAAGATTATCGAACGCGGTCACGAAACAATAAGCACTTACGGAATAGGACGCGAACTTAAAAAAGCAGAATGGATTGAGCTTACGGAAATACTCATTCATTCAGGCTTCTTAAAAAGAAAAAATGATTACGATGTAATTACGGTAACAGACAAAGGAATGTGCGCACTTCAGAACCGTGACGATTTTATTTTACCAGTAAGCTTTTCTGCTTCGAGTTCAGGCAAAACTTCACGTGATAAGAAAAATCTGTCTTCAAGACAAAACTCTGTTCTGCAAAAGAAGTCAGTTTCCAGAATCAATTCTGATGACACGGAAGCTGTTCGCATAGCAGAGGCGCTTAAAAAATGGCGCAAGAATAAAGCCGATGAACTTAATGTTCCACCGTTTGTTATTTTTGGTGACAAGACGCTTTTTTCAATTGCTTCTGCAAAGCCGCACTCAATGAGCGAACTGCTTGAATGTTACGGTATCGGTGAACGTAAGGCAGAAAAATTCGGTGAATCAATTCTGCATATTGTTGCAGACGATTACTGATTGTTAAAGCGGAAGTATTTTAAATCAAAATTTGAGCCTGGCAGGAACATCAGCGTTACTTTTTTATTTCCGCTTATTTCTTCGATTGCAAATGTTTTTTCTTCAAGCGAATCATTCTTTGCAAATTCCACTACCCTGTTTTCCGTTCCGTTTTCATCTGTAAACAGAATGTGTATTGTGTTGTCCACATGCGAACGACCGCAGATTGTTACGGAAGAAGTTTTTTCATTTCCAAAGTTCATGTCCGTATACTCAAATGCTACATTGTTGCCTATTCCACTGACACAGTCTTTTTCCTTAACAAAGGAATCGCCGCTTATCGAAGAAGCATCAAGTGCATTCAGTTTTGCGAATGCTTTTTTTGATTCGACAAATTTTATTCCGTGGAGTGACATTCTGTTATTGAAGAGAACTGTTATTTCATGCATTCCAAAAAGTCTTCGCGGTAAAACAAATTTATTGCTCTGGTAATGATTGTACCAGCTTTGTGCCTTATACTCACACGGCATAATCAGTTTACCGCCGTCATCCGGATTTCCTTCCCAAAGTTCTACAGTTACTTCATTGCTGAAAGAAAAAATCGGGAGTTCTATCGTATCACTTCCGTCTTTTCCAAAATCGAGGTTGTCAAAACTGAACCAGCTTCGTGTTTCTTCAGTAAACACTCCTCCGTCAAAGCTGAGCTTAACGGGCATAAGGCTGGAAGAACACTTGCATGCTTCAATAAGTTCATACGGATTTTTTGCTGCTTTTCCAAAACCGCTTGTTTCAAATTCAAGTTCGCTTACTATTTCCGGATACTTCTGTGCATTTGCAGATGTACATGTAATGCGGAAACTGCCGTCACTGTGTCCTTTTACCAGAACTGTTTCGCATCCTGTTTCATCGAGAGGCTTTATTACTTCAATCTGAGCACAGTCACACTTAACGCCTTCGAGCAGCATTGGTTTCCATTCAAGTTTTCTGTATGAAGCATTTGACGGATGAATTACTGCAGTTACTTCAACACATTCGTTCTGCGGAGAAAGCTGTGTTTTATTGCTGCAGACAAGTTCTATCTTTCGCACTGGTACTTCATGAACAAGACTGCCTAATAATTCTTCATCAAGAATATTCCTTACTCCATCTGTATTGCAGACAAAGGTACCGTTTTCAAAACAAAGTTCTGCTCCGTTAAGTCCAGGAGAATTTACTGTTACGCTGAAGCTTTGTCTTTTTTCAGTAGCTTTGACTATCAGAAGAAGTGCATTGTTGAAAAGCCGTTTTGTACAGTGAATGCCGTCTTTGCTTTTATACTGCTCCCAGTCTGTACTGTCACCGTTGTCTATTCCTTCGACAGCAGCATTTCCTGTTACTTCAATAAACATTCTGTTACGGGCGTTTGCTATAGGAATATTGTTTTCGTCAGCAACAGATATATCAATAAAGTAAAGTCCGTCTT
>JAZUKU010000028.1:0-2369 GCA_045643485.1 Treponema sp.
TTCCGGTGTAAATTCTACAGGGCCCATGCTTATAGAAAGCGTAAACGGTAAGTCAGACTGTTTTGAGTATTCTTCATTCAGTTTTAAAACACGCTTTCTTATTATAGGAATGTTTTCCATAGCAAGACCTGGTGCAATTACGGCAAATTCATCTCCGCTGAGACGGCCGACTAAATCTGAATCGCGGAATGCGTTTGTAAGGACTTTTGCTTCTGTCTGAATCGAAAGGTCACCCATGTCGTGTCCGTAAGTGTCGTTTATCTTTTTTAAACCGTCTAAATCGCAGAAGAAAATAACACCGCTCTGGTTGGCATCAATTGAAATTTTCAAAAGCTGCTGACCGTAATCAAAGAAGCCTCTTCTGTTCAGAACTTGCGTAAGTTCATCCATTTTTGACTGAAGATTTAAATTCTGGTTGCGGTTTATAAGAACCTTACGCTGTTCCTGTTCGTTAGTGTAATCGTATGCGTGAATGATTACATTTGTAAGAATCTTCAGGTTAACGGAATTAATATTGTCATCATCATTGTCTACACGGCAGAAAATATAACCGTAATTTGTTTCATGAAGATACAATGGCAGAAGGAAATATTTTCCTGCTTCAATGTCGTTATATTTTTCCGGAAGAAGTGATTTTGACGGAATAAAGGAAATGCCGTCATTTGAGTAAATGATATTGTTTGCCTTATCTTTTGTGTTGGCGTGAATCTTTAATTTTGCAGTAGAAGGAACTTCAAATGCTTCTGAGCCAAAGATTTTAATTGGCGTGTCGTAGAATACAACAAACATTTCCGAAATCTTTGCAACTTCCATAGAAGAACCGATTGTTTCAAAAAAGTTTTCGAAAGATATTCTTGTATTCATAAGGTTAAGGAGCTTGTTTACATCAGTAATAAAATCAAGCCTTTCTGAAGCAAGCTTGAATGTCTGTTCCCTTATGTTTTTATCTATTTCAAAATAATTGCCCTGCTGGTCATAGTATGCAGTTGAATCTGTTGCCGTAGAAACACAGCCGCATGACTGACGGTAAACAGGATATGATTCAATGACTGTTTCTTTTTCAGTCTGCTCACCGTTAACTACTCTGTAAGCAATTTCTGCTGCCTTTCTGCCGCTTTCCGGAATAGTCTGATTTATTGAAGACATTGTAGGGAAAGTAATAAGCGCAAAGTTTGAATCATCAAAACCGATTACAGATATTTCTTTAGGGCAGTCAATCTGACGTTCCCTGCAGAAAAGAAGTACGCCACCTGCTGTATAATCGTTTACGCAGAGAATTGCATCGAACGGAACTTCATCCTTTGATTTGTATTTGGTAAGAAGAGTTTCTCTTGCAGTTCCCGGAGTAAAGTCGCCCGGGTAAACAAGCTGCGGGTCAAACTCAAGATTATTTTTTTCAAGAGCGTGCTTGTATGCTTCGAATCTTTCAACACCTTCGTATGAGCCGTTTAATTCAGCAGAGAAGAATGCGATTTTTTTCCTGTTGTGTTTTTTAACAAGATGTTCAACTGTCTGACAGTAGCTTTGTTCACATGAAGTGTGTGTGTAATAATTTTTTGGAAGCTCAAGCGGAACTGAAACTGAAATGACAGGCTTGTTTGCAAAGAGGCTTAATTTTTTAGTTAAGGTTTCTGTCGAAAGGTAGTCTGTAAATGAATTTGTTACGACAATAACTGCATCAATATATTCAGATGAAAGAACTTTTACGCTCGTCCAGTACTGGTAATCAAATTCAGAAGATTTTGGATCGGGAATATAAACAGTAGAGACAATGCAGTGAGCGTCCGGCTTGTCTTTAAAATATGAGGTAATTCCCTGAACTACAGTAGAATTGTATTCAGTCGAGCAATTGTAAACAATAACAGCGATATTCTTCATCCTAACTTAATTATATAATGGAGGAAAAAGAAAAGTCAAAAATTTTTGGATTATTTTTAAACCTTTTTCGGAGAAGTAAGAATAAATTCTATTTTACCAAAGAAAAATACAATTTTATTTACCGGTATCTTTTTTCTGGCTGACAATTTCGCGCAGAAGAATGAATCCTAAAATCATTACGCCGCCAAGTATACAGCTCCATGAAGGTATTTCGTGAACAAAAATAAGTACCCATACAGGATTCATCAACGGTTCAAGCATTGTGATTAACGAAGCAGAAAGTGCAGGAACTTTTTTGATTCCAATTGAGTACATTATGTTTGGAATGCCCATCTGGAAAATGCCAAGAAGCAGAAGGAATAAAAGTGACTGTAAGTCCGGAATGCAGTTGTCCTTAAAGAAAATGAATGAAAGTCCGAATACTGCAGTAATAATCTGTGCAATCATGAATGCATCGCTTGAAGTATTTGCGTTTGTTTCATCGCCGCTTT
>JAZUKU010000029.1:0-7415 GCA_045643485.1 Treponema sp.
TTCCTCTTCCTCCTGCACGTTGAAAAGCACCCTGTTGTGAAATATGATGAAGTATTACGCCAAGAGCTGCAAATCCGCGTAAAGATTTTGTTACTTCAAGAGAAGTTGAATTGTCATGAAACTGAGTCTTTTTAAAGCCGGCAAATTTTCCGCCCCAGATAAACAATAAGATTATTAAACCGTAAACTGTGTATGTAAAATACATAAAATCCTCTGATAAATAAACTGAATTTATTTTACCGGGAAATGAGTTTTTATTCTATTTGTTGGCAGAAATTATTTTACGTGCTGAAGGTTTTCGTAAAGCATTTTTACTGCTTTTTTGTTAACGTACATTTCTTCATCAGCATGCTTGAATACATCGTTCACGCATTCGTCTGTTGTTCTGTCAAAGATTGCAAACCCTGAAGCAAAAGATTTTACCTTAAGGACATCATCTGTTGTCTTGCCGATTTCACGAAGTATAAAGTCCTGCATACGGCTTTTAAGTTCATAGAAACGGTCAAAATCTTCACCCTGAATTATTATTACAAATTCATCTCCGCCAAAACGGTAAACAATACTCTTTGTAAAAATCTTTCCTATAGCATTGCTGCATTCCTTAATGTATGCGTCACCTTTTTCGTGTCCGTAAGTATCATTTATTTTCTTTAAGTTGTTAAGGTCGCACAGACATACAGCAAAATGAACTGACGTGCTGTCTTTTTTAATAAGTTCATCAATTTCCTTAACTTTCTGATCATATGAAGCACGGCTTGCAACTCCGGTAAGCGAATCGTGATAAGCAAGGTCTTTTTCTTCAGAAAGAGTATCCATCATTTGGCGGCGAATTACTTCCTGCATGCAGACATACAGAAGAATTGCAGTAACGCAAACAGAAAAATAGCCTGTAGTAAGAGTACCGTCAACGATTGTAGCAATCTGTCCGATAAGGAAAATTACAGCAATAAGGCTTATCGTAAGAAGTCTGCTGCCCTTACCAGAATATCCAAGCTGAATAAAAACAATCAGTATGTAAACAAAAGCTATTGCACATGCAGCAAGATAAATCCAGTAAAGAGTTCCGCGCTGATAAACACCTTTTGAATCAATGTAGAAAATGGAACCAAATGGAATAAGCACAATTTCAAGAACGGCATGAGCAATACAGATAATGTCAAACGGCTTTAATTTTCTTCTTACACCGCAGCTCTTTGCAAGAAAAACTGCAAGCATAGGAGTAATACAGAATTCGCCAAGCGTAACTAAAGTGTGGATGAATATTCCCTTGTACTGAAGACGACTCCATGTTGCGCCAAGAAATTCACAAAGCGCACCAACTGCGACAAGAATAAATGTAAGTCTGAACCAGCGGATATTTGAAACATCAAGAACTACATTACGTCCTACATCTACTGCAAGAGTAATCATGCTTAAAATACAGACAAGTATTACGATGGCATAAAAATAATCCATAAACTCTCTACTCCCTTGTTTTAAAATTATACTACAGTTTATGGATTTGGCAAATTTACACAGTCGTCGGCAGAAGATTCATTACGTCTATATTGCCTTCAACGATATGTGCGCTGTATTTTTTGCCCTGATAGCAGACAACAATGTCTTCTGCAAAAGCTCTTCCTGTTTTGCTGTAAATTCTTGCGCCTTCTATCTGACAGTTCTTCCATTCAATATCGAGAAGAAGATTTCCCTTTAACGAAATGCCTGTAAGTTTGCCGGTCTGCCATGCTTCAGGTAATGCCGGAAGCAAATGAATTTCTATCTGACTGTCTGTCCATTTGCTTTGAACAATCATTCGTGTCATTGCGGTAAGTGCACCAAAGTTTCCGTCAATCTGGAACGGCGGATGGTTGTCAAAAAGATTTGGAAGCGTTGATTTTTCAAAAAGAGACGTCAGCGAATCGTATGCGTTTTTACTGTCACGAAGGCTTGTCCAGAAATTCATTATCCATGCCTGTGACCAGCCTGTGTGACCGCCACCGTTTGCAAGACGCTTGTTTATTGAATTGCGTGCAGCTTCTGCAAGTTCCGGAGTTTTTTCTACAGAAATTGTGTGTCCCGGGAACAGTCCGTATAAATGACTTATGTGTCTGTGTCCAGGTTCAATTTCTTCGCGCTCTTCTGTCCATTCAAGAATTGTATTTTCTTTTGAAACGACAGTCGGCTTAAGTTTATCTTTTATTTCTGCAAACTTCTTGAGTTCACCTTTCTTAAGATTGAAGTTTAAATTTTCTGCACTCTTAAGTGTTGCGTCAAACAGATGTTCCAGGATGCGGTTATCCATTTCACAGCCGGCACACATTGAAACAATTTTTCCGTCTTTATCAATATAAGTATTTTCCGGAGAAACTGACGGTGAAAGAACAAGATACTTTCCGTCCTCAGAAGGAATCAGGAAGCTTGCAAAAAAGCGGCAGGCACCGTGCATAAGGTAATAGTTTTTGCGAAGAAATGAATAATCGAGTGTATATTCAAAATGCTCGCGTACATGTGTCGAAAGCCAAGCAGCTCCAAGAAGCCAGTAAGTCCCAGGAATCCATTCGTCTTTAGGAGCACTGTCTCCCCAAATGTCAGTATTGTGATGAGCAACCCATCCGTCTGAACCGTACATTGTGTTTGCTGTAACAGCACCGTTCTGGTAAAGGTTCTGCATAAGGTTGAACAAAGGCAATTCCGTTTTGCTGAGCGAACACATATTTGCAGGCCAGTAATTCATCTGAGTATTAATGTTAATTGTGTAGCCAGAGCCCCATGCACTTTCGATATCCCTGCACCAGATGCCCTGCAAGTTAGCAGGCAATGTTCCAGGAGCGCGGCTTGAAGAAAGCAGAAGGTAGCGGCTGTAATTCCAGTACAGTTCTGCAAGAGCATTGCTGTTTTTATCCTTTAGCAATTCGTCTGTAGAAAAATTCTGTTCCGGTGCATCCTGTGGCACAAGTTCCAGTTTTGCCTTGTTATAATAATGTGAATATTCTTCAACATGAGTTTCTTTGTTAATGTCATACGGTGCGCCCATTGCAAAACAAATGTTGTGAAGAGCAGTGTTAAAGCACTTTGACAAAAGGCCTCTGTACTTTCCGTTAACACGTCCCTTCTTTCTGTTATAGCGGCGTATACGGTAAGCAGTCTGAATGTCTAAGTAAATTGTAACTTCATCTGCGCCTTCTACAATTATATTTGCGCCGCGTGTAAAGACGTTGCCGCCTGAAGTCTGCGCTGTTGCCATAACACAGAATGGAATGCCGTGAGTATCCTCTAAACAGATTGTGTCATCGCTTACTGCAAAATTTTTATCTGCCCAGATGCCTCTGTCCAAATATGCAGAAAAGTAAATGCTTTTTGGAACTGAGGCGGCTATATGTATTACAAGAACGTTTGCCGGTGCAGAAACAAATACTTCGCGTGTATACGAAACTGAGCTTCCTTCTGAATCAGGAGAAAAATCTGCTGTACTTGGGGTACTGCTGTCTGCTGTAAACGATGTTGTACAGATTGCGGTTTCTAAGTCCAGCTCCCTTCTGTAACATGATATGTTTTTAAATGCGTTGAATGAAACTGGATTTACTGTTTCGATTGCAACGTCTTCCTTTGAGTGGAAGTCAATTCTTAATTCGCCTGCAGTCTGGTACGCTGCTCCGCAAACTGGGGTTGCTGTCATTGACTGGTACGCAAGCTTTTGTGCTTCAGCCACTTTTCCTTTTGCAACGAGTGACTGTATTTCCTTTATGTTCTTAAGGCTGTCCGGATTATTTCTGTTTTTATACGGACCTGACCATACAGATTCTTCGTTAAGCTGAATTACTTCACGGCCCGGGTTTCCAAATACCATTGCACCAATTCTGCCGTTTCCGACAGGCAATGCTTGATTCCAGTCTTCTGCGGGTGTTTTATACCAGAGTGTATTCATCTATTGTCCTTCTGCTCAAAAAATATTTTCAAAGAATTTATTTCTTAGGTGGTTTTGGAGCATCATTCTTTTTTGGAGGAACACTTTCTTTTTTTGGTGGAAGAGGTTCCTGGTGAGTATTATTTTTCTTTGGAGGTTTTACTTCTTCCTTAACAGGAGGCTTTGGAGCTTTTTTTGGTGGAGGCGGAGACTTCTTTTTTGGTTCCGGCACCTGTCTGATTCTTATAAGCCTTACTTCAATAACTGATGTTCTTGTATCAAGAGTACCTACGATTCTTACTGTATATCCTTCATAAACAAATAAATCTTCATAATACAATGATGAATAAGCATCATTAACTTTAAGTATATAAATTTCACCTAAATCATCTTTCAGAAAAATCTGCCTTCTTGGACCTTTTCCCTTAACAAAAACGTCACCAACAATATTTACTTCCTGCAACGGATTAATATATCTGGGTTCGAATGGTTTTTCAGGGATTTTCTTTGATGGCTTTGCAAACAATGAAGCGCTAAACAAAATGAATAAAAAACTTAAAATAATTAATAACTTTTTCATATCTTTACTCCATCTATAATGATACAACGAATTTTCAAATTTTACTATAGATTTGATTGTAAAGAGTTTTGCGTCAGTAGAACCTGCCGTAATCCAGCAGGCCCACAGACCGCAGATTTTTTTTTACTACATTTTTAAATAATATCTCTTCTTTCCCCCTTTTGATATTCAGGAGACCTGTTTAACACAGGACTATAAATTCAAAAGTTAGTTTGATTTTATTAATAATAGTAAAGAGGTGCAATCAATTTATACTCAATATGACCTTAAAAGTACTAAATATGACCCGAGTTTTTAAAAAGTGCGTTTTTGGGGCATTTAAAAACTTAAGTTTTCACTTTTGAGCTGTATAAAGTGCGTAATATTCACCTTTTTTTGCAAAAAGTTCGTCGTGAGTTCCGGTTTCGTCTATGCGCTTGTCGTTAACAACTGCAATTGTGTCGGCATTTTTTATTGTAGAAAGCCTGTGTGCAATAACAAGTGTCGTTCTTCCTTTAGAAAGCTCGTCGAATGCGTGCTGAATTTTAATTTCAGTTGCAGTATCAAGTGCAGATGTTGCTTCGTCCAAAATTAATATTGGCGGATTTTTTAAGAAACATCTTGCTATGCTTACACGCTGCTTTTGTCCGCCGCTTAACTTAATGCCTCTTTCGCCAACAATCGTGTCGTAACCGTCAGGCATTTTGAGTATGTCTTCGTGAATCTCTGCACGTTTTGCAGCTTCAATTATTTCTTCGTCTGTAGCGCCTATTTTTCCGTAAGCAATATTTTCCTTTACTGTTCCCGCAAACAAAAATACATCCTGCTGGACAATTCCAATCTGCTTTCTTAAGGAGCTAAGCTTTATCTTTTTAAGATCAATTCCGTCGAGCAGAATACGTCCGCCTGTTACTTCATAAAAGCGCGGTATAAGCGAACAGATTGTTGTTTTGCCTCCGCCGCTTGAGCCTACAAGTGCATACTTTTCACCAGCCTTCACGTTAAGGTTTATGTCTTCAAGAACAGGAAAATTTTCGTTGTAAGAAAAGTTTACGTTTTCAAAAGTAATATTTCCCCTTGCGCTCAAAAGTTCAACTGCATCCGGTTCATCTTTAACACAGGTGTCTGTGCGCATAAGTTCAAGGAATCTGTAAAAGCCTGCCATGCCTGTTGCAAACTGTTCAACAAAAGCTGAAAGTTTTCTTATTGGTGCCATGAACGATGCTACAAAAAGATTTGCCGCAACTAAATCAGAAATATGCATTTTATCCTGCATGATAAGCCATCCGCCAACTGCAATTATAATAAGCGAAAGAATTGAAATTGAAAGTTCAATGTTTGTGTGGAAAGAAGCCATGTACCAGAAGCGTTTTTTCTTTGCGTCACTGTAAGCTACATTTGATTCTGCAAACTTATTGATTTCGTACTGCTCGTTTGTAAAACCTTTTGTCACTCTTATTCCGGAAATGCTTGATTCAAGATCAGCGTTAATCTGGCTTGTAGTTTCCTTAACCTTTATTGATGTTTCCGAAAATTTTCTGCGTGAAAAAATTGTAATTGCTAAGAGTATTGGAAGCGAAACAAAAACAGCAACTGCAAGTTCCCAGCGTATTTTAAGCAGCATGAAAAATGATCCTACAAGCGTAAGTACTGCAGTAAGCAAATCTTCCGGACAGTGATGAGACAATTCCGTTATTTCAAACAAATCTGTTGTAGCACGCGACATTATTTTTCCGGTACGGTGTGTGTCAAAGAATGAAAACGACTGCTTTTCAAGATGTTCAAATACATCGCGCCTCATGTCCTGTTCTACGCGGTTACCGAAAATATGTCCCCAGTAAGCAACAAACCAGTTGCACAGGCTGCGAAGCAAATATCCTGCAAGCATGCACGACACAAGTATTACAAAAAGCCTTACGTTCCTCTGCGGAATTAGTGAATCAAGTATGTATCTTGTCAGCATTGGAAAAGCTACATCAATTGCAGCAATCATTACTGCACATATCATATCTGCAATAAAAAGTCCCACATGCGGTTTATAATAATGAAGGAATACTTTAAGCGGCTTGTCGTTATAGTTCATGTTTTGATTATATCAAAAAAATTGTTTTGTGTTTCTGATTTTTTTGAATTAATTCTGCGGAATTTTGTACCTTTTTGAAATTTATTTGAATATCTATAGCAAGCACATTTTCATTCAAATGGAGAACGAATATGTTTGATTTGAAAACATCTGCATTCAGGACACTGCTTTAAAATTGAATGACCATACACGAAAAGTATTTTTAATGAAAGTAACTATCAGACTGAAACAGACAGACCGCAAAACTTATGCTTGCAAAAAAGGTTCCTGTTAAAGAGATTTCAGAATACACGGGCCTTACTGAACAGGAAATTCGTGAATTAACAGCCGAATAATTTTTCAGCAAAAAAAGGGACAGGAAAAGTAATTCCTATCCCTTTAGTCACTGCTGAAGTAATTTACAGCAGGTTAATTTGATGCATAAAGAATATTTTCACCGCTTAACCAACTACCATCTCTTTCATTGTAAATGCCTTTCCAGTCTCCAGCTGCTGGTTGTGTTAAAGAACCGTCTCCGTTTGTATCTCCACCATGTCCATCATCTTTAAATGAAGTAAAATAACAGCCAATGGAGAGTTGTATATCTCCGCCATTTTCTGGGTAAAAGTAAGCGCCACAATTCTGTTTAAATTTAACAACAACATCACCATTGACAGATAAATTTGCTTTAGCTATTAAATTACCATTTGCAAGATATGGAATTTCTGTAATACAAAGTAATGCATATTTTGTAATTTCATCATCCGAAAGAAGAATATAAGGTTTATTATTTGTTTCGTTATCTTTATGGAAAACATTTGTTGTACCTAATGTAATGAATGCAGGACAAGAAAGAGGAATATCGTTTCCATAGAATACATTCCGTGTTATTTCTGAACCGTATGCAT
>JAZUKU010000030.1:0-7099 GCA_045643485.1 Treponema sp.
ATTTTCCTGTCCCTTTTTTTTGCTGAAAAATTATTCGGCTGTTAATTCACGAATTTCCTGTTCAGTAAGGCCCGTGTATTCTGAAATCTCTTTAACAGGAACCTTTTTTGCAAGCATAAGTTTTGCGGTCTGTCTGTTTGCCTCAAGAATACCTTCGCGCTTGCCTTCAAGGATGCCTTCGCGCTTGCCTTCTTCCCGTATGTCGAATTCCCTTATGTTCATTGCTAAATAGTTGCTCCTGAATATTTCATCCTGCTTCTTTGCTTCAACAAGGCTTTTCAACTGGCTGGTAAAATCATCATTCGCTTCGTTGTTGAAAACAAAATTCAAAAATGCCTGTAAATCCCTGTCTGTTTCAGTCCGATAGTTACTTCCATTATAAAATACTTTTCGTGTATTGTCATTCAATTTTAAAGAAGTGTCCTGAATGCAGGTATTTTCAAAAGTATAGACAGGAAATTTCTGCCCAAAAGGATCAAACTTACAGACAAAAAGAATGAACGTTTCATTAAGTTCATTGTAATGATGCCCCTTAAGCAGAAGGTCAACATCAATCATACTCTGATAATAACGAGTACGTCTTCCCAGATCTGATTTCGGGGAAGATTGAATTTCAATGTCATAAACCTTGTCCGAACCTTTGACATACACATCCATGCGTACACCTTTCTGTTCGTAAAAAGGCTTGATACTTTTCTGAAGCTGCGGATACTGAATGTCGTCAATCTGAATCTTCAGCAGCCGTTCCAGTACTTTTTTACAGATTTCCTTTTCGTGCATTATTGCTCCGAACATATAATCATCTGTAAACTCAAGGTCTTCAATTTTTTTCATTTCAAACATATTCGTTCTCCATTTGAATAAAAATGTGCTTGCTATAGATATTCAAATGAATTTCAAAAATGTACACAAAATATGAAAACATACAGAAATAATTTTTCCTACGACTGAAAATATGATATAATGACGCTAAACAAAACAATAAATCATAAAAATATGCGTGCATTTTCATTCATAGAACTTCTTGAAAAGAAAAACAAAGACTCTTCTGACTTCAAAATAATTAATTACAACGACAAATGGTACACGTGGAAAGACATTGAAGAAATGTCTGTCATTATGGCTGAAGATTTACGTAAACTTGGTGTCAGACAAAAAAGTCATGTAGGTATTTGTGTAAAAACTTCAATCAACTGGATAATTGCGTTTTTTGCAGTACAGCGTCTTGGAGCAGTTTCCGTTTTACTGAATGACACATTTTCCTTACCTGAACTTTTACGCGCATGCAGGGAAGCTGATGTAGAATATTTATGCGTCGGTAACCAGATAGATGTTTCTGCTGCCATAAATGCTCCTGCTGAACAGAATGATTCCGCAGAACAAAATGATTTGCACTGTACCTGCATTAAATGCACATACAACATTGATGAACAGAATGATTTTTGTTTACGCCGGAATGAATATGCGCTTTTAAAAAACAATTCCGCAATTCCAGAAGCTGCACTTAACGCGGATGAAAAATCAATGATCATCTTTACAAGCGGCACAACAGGTAAGGAAAAAGCAATAATGCTTTCGCTGAGCAATCTTTCAATTCCGTCTGAACAGGAACGCACATTCTTTGAAAACCAGAACTTTATCTGCGTACTTCCGCTGTTTCATATTCTTGGCTTTATGAACATACTTCTTGCGCTCTACACGGAAAACACAACAGTTGTTCTTTCACCAACGCTTATTCCGGACGACATAGTACTTCTTATCCAGAAGCACAAATGCAACGCACTGTTCAGCGTACCGACAATGCTTCTGGGAATTGCAGAAAGTCCTAAGCTTACCCAAGAAGGCGCTCTCCTGTTAACAAAATGCATTCTTGGCGGTTCATCAATTCTTGCTGAACAGGCAAAGTTCATACACAAAAAACTTGCAAACTGCAAACTGACTGGCGGTTACGGAATGAGCGAAACTGCTGTAGTAAGCATGACTTCTCCTGACGACAGTGACGAAATTATCTGCTCATCAATTGGCAAACCGTTTAAAAACATTACGCTTAAAATAATTGACGTTGAAACTAAAAAGGAATGTGCTTCTGGTGTAACCGGTGAACTTCTGATAAAAGGCGAAAACTTAAAGGCACAATACTACCGTAACACAGAATGCCAGATGCTTTACGATAACGACGGCTTCATTCATTCCGGAGATTTGGCTTATGTTTCAAAAGACGGATACTATTTTATTACGGGCCGCATTAAGAATTTAATCATCCGCGGCGGAGAAAACATAATTCCTTCTGAACTTGCACAGGCTGTAAGCAAATACCCCGGCGTGTCACAGGTAGAAATTGTTTCGTTACCGGACAGATTCTACGGTGAAGTTGCCGGAGCCGCAGTTGTAATGCAGAACGGCTGCACTTTAGACAAAGAAGCTCTGATTCAGTTTTTGCACACAATGCTTACAGTAAACAAAATACCTGCATACTTTGTTCAGTACGAAAGATTTCCGCTTCTTGCAAACGGTAAAACAGACTTGCGTTCCCTGCGCAATGACATGCTGGTAAAGACAAAAGCACATTAATTCAATATACTTTTTGTATGACAAATGCACTCACTAAAAAATATGACTGGGCAGCTTTAATTAAAAGTGTTTCGGTAATTGCAATACCGGTTGCGCTGCAGAATCTTCTTTCTACAACAGGAAGCATGGTCGACACAATCATGATTTCGTCTCTTGGCGAACGGTATGTTGCTTCTGTTGGTTTATGCGGACAGTTTTCGTTCCTTATGTTTTCGTGCTACTGGGGCTTTATTGGCGGCGGATGTCTTTTCTTTTCACAGTATTGGGGTGCTAAGGATGACGACGGTATTTCACGTTCTTACGGTTTAACGCTTGCGTGCATTCTTACTGTTGCGCTTATTTTCTGCATACTTGGTTCATGCTTTCCTCATTTTGTTTTAAATCTTTATACTGATAAAACTGCAATTCAGCAGATTGGAGAAGAGTACCTGCGCATTGTTGCGTTTGCTTATCCACTGCAGGTTCTTTCTGTTGGAATGAGTTCGCTTTTACGCTGTACTGAACGCGTTAAGATTCCGCTTTATGCTTCAATTGTTTCAGTTCTTACAAACACGTTCTTAAACTGGGTGCTTATCTTTGGAAACCTTGGCGCTCCTGCTCTTGGCGTTAAGGGTGCTGCAATTGCTACACTCGTTTCTGCTTTTGCAAATGTTCTTGTCGTACTTATCTGCGGTCTTGCAACAAAATATAAATTCCTGTTCAGGTTTAAGGCAATGGTTAACTGGAACAAGTCTTTCCTGCGCCTTTACTTTAAGAAATGCATTCCAATTCTTTGCAATGAACTTTTGATTGGTTTTGGAAACATGCTTGTTAACATTGTACTTGGTCATCAGGTAGAAGAAGCAATTGCGGCTGTTGCTGTATTCAGGACAATTGAAGGTCTGGTAATAGGATTCTTTGCGGGCTTCTCGAGTGCATCTTCTGTTCTTGTAGGAAAGGATGTTGGCGCAGGTAATACTAAAGAAGCTTACGGTAAGGCAATACGAATCGTTTATCTTTGCCAGGGTACGATTTTCTTAATTGCAATAATGCTGTTCGTTTTCCACACTCCTCTGCTTCATCTTCTTAACATGAACGGTCTTGCTTTTGAATACGCTACGGGGCTTGTTTACATTTACGGTGTTGCGTGCATCATACGTATGGGTAACTGGACGCAGAATGATACTTACCGTTCTGCCGGAGACGCAATATTCGGTACCATGCTGGAAATTATTTTCATGTATGCAATGGTTCTGCCTGCGCTATACGTTACGAATTACGTTCTTAAGCTGCCTTTCCTTTTTGTATTTGCAATGTGCTATATCGACGAACCAATCCGCTACATCATAATGCAGGTTCACATGTATTCAGGCAAATGGATAAGGCCTGTTACCGAAGAAGGTAAAGCAGGCCTTTTAAAATTCAACGAGTCTCGTGCAAAGAAATAAAATATACGGTTTTACTTTCTTACAAAAATATATGAATCTTTGTTTGGATTTGAAACCGTCAGTACAGTTGCATCTTCATTAAGGTAAACAGTATTAGGCTGGAATCCTTCAGGAACAGGTATTTCTGAATCAGTCCAAGTGTTACCGCCGTCTTTTGTTTCCATACAGAAAAGATGTGTTCCCTTACCGGAAACAACTCCCTGGAAAATAAACATACCGTTGTTTTCGTCAGCAAAATATAATACTGAACCAGGAATCTGAAGCTTGTATAAACCAGGCTTGTTCTTTTCGTTAACAACACCGAGCCTTGTAAAGTCGATAGTCATATCTTCCCATGTTGCACCGGCATCTTTTGTCTTAATCATTCTGCCAACTGTATTTACAACATAACCTGTCTTTTCATTAAAAAGATAAATTGCGCTTATGTCTCCATAGTTTTCCGGAAGTGTAAGCTGTGTAAATGTCTGCGAACCGTCTGTCGTCATGGCAAGTCTTTTTCTTGTACCAATCCAGCCAGTCTTTTCATCACAGAAATCGAGCACACTGAATTTATCGTTAAGGAATAAGTCCGGAACTGCTTCCCATGTTTTACCGCCGTCTTTTGTAAAACGGACATGGTTTCCGTCACCGGCTGCCCACGCAAAATCTTTTGTAAGCATATCAAGCGTAAACAGACAGCGTGAAGTATTGTTTCCTTTCTTCCACTTTTTTCCGCCGTTGTTTGTGTAGCGGACAAATCCTGATGCTCCTACTGCAATTCCATTCTTTGCGTCAAAAAAGCCAATGTAATTGACTTCTGAAGCAAAACCTTTAAACGATCCTTTCTGCTCCCATTCAACAGCAAAAACAGAAGTAATCAAAAGGGCTAACACTAAGCCAGAAAATAATTTTTTCATACATCCTCCGTATACAGTAAGTATAAGGGAAGATGGTTTGAGATGTAAATACTGATTAATTCTGAATGCATTATTTCTGCTGAACGTCAGCAGATTTTTTTCCGGTAGAAATTTTCTTGATCCACTTTTCGCTTTTAAGTCTTCCTACACACCAGATTGTTTTTATAACCTGGTCAGACTTAAGGCATACGTAAATCCAGAATGCAGGCCACTTGAACCAAAAACCTGCAGCTATACCAAGAGGAATTGAAATAAGCCACAGGAAAATATTGTCTGCAACCATAAGCATCTTTGTGTCACCGCCGCCGCGCAAAACGCCTTTAGTCATAATGCTGTTCGTTGCCTGGAATACAATGATTAAACTGATAGCGGCCATAAGCTGCTTTGCAATATCAATAGTTTCTTCGCTCACATTGTAGCTGTTAATAATAGGATTGCTTACCGCCATAATGAATATTGCAGAAACTGCACCAAGCGCAAATCCCAGTCCCAGGAACATCCATCCCTGAGCCATAGTTTTTTCCTTTCCTTCTTTGCCAAGAGTCTGTCCCGTAACAATTGCACCAGCCTGACTTACGCCCTGAATTACAACAGTACTAAGCTGCTGAGTAACGCTTGTAATTGCGTTTGCAGCAACAAATGCAGCTCCAAGATGACCAATTACCATAGCAACAGTATTGTTACCGATAGCAAGAATACCGTCGCTTACTAGAACAGGAATACAAATGCGGAAATATTCGCCGATAAGATAACGCGTATTCATGAACATATCTTTTATCTTGAACTGGATGCGCTTGTCCTTAAAGAAAAGATAACCAAGAATCATGCCTGCTTCAAACAGACGCGCAATCAACGTACCAAGAGCAGCACCTGCTACTTCCATGCGTGGAGCACCAAACTTACCAAAGATGAATATATAGTTTGCACAGAAGTTTACAAAGAACGCACCAATTGAAACAAACAGCGGAAACTTAACCTGACCAACACTGCGTAAAACTATTGTCGTAGTAAGCGATGTTCCCAAAAAGAAATAAGTTATTATTGACCACTTAAAGTAAACGCTTCCCAAAGAAATTATTTCCGTTTCGTTGGTATACATTTTCATAAGTGTAGAAGGCATTATGAGTGTAGCAAGTGCAAATATTGCTGCAAGAATAATCGTAAGCCTTAACATAAGGCAAACAGTCTGCTTTAATGCGTGAGAAGCTTCCTTTTCCCTGCCGTCAGCAGCTTTCTTCATTCCCCAGTAGCGGGAAACTAAAACAGATGCGCCCATTCCTAAGCCCATGCAGAAAATCTGGTAAATGCTTATAAAAGAATTTGCCAGTGACGTTGCAGAAAGTGCCTGTTCGCCAAGGCTGCCAACCATTATTGTGTCGAGCATATTAACGCCTATTGTTATCAAGCTTTGGGCAGCAATAGGCAGTGCTAAAGAAAATACGTTTTTGTAGAAAGTTTTGTCTTTTTGAAAGAGTTTCATCAATGTTCCTTACTGAAAATTATTTTGAAATCTGTTTGCGGCCTTCGAAAAGCTTGAGCACCATTTTGTTAAGCCATTTGTAAAGAAGACCGAGCAGTATTGTCGCAGCAATAACGGCAACAAAGTACAGAATAAGGTTCCAGCGGTAAGGCTTATAGACAGGCTTGTGATTTTCGTAAAGCAAGAAGTCAAATACCTTTAACGCAATAAGGTTCATCATATATGTTTCAAATGAAATGTCTCCAAAGAATTTAGACACAGGATTTACCGAATAGAATTTCATCATTGCAACAAAAATCATAATCACAAAGAATGTAACTTGAGGAAGCTGTGAACAGTAAGAAACAAACTTATTGAAAATGCCAGGACCCTTTCCGTTGTATTCAGTCCAGTAACCAAACTTCCACTGAGCAAGACCAGACATTCTGTTGAACACAAGGTACAGCACGACAACAGCTGCAAGTTTTAACCAGTAGCCTTTCTTGAACCATGCAGTAATTTTTTCTTCGTACTGTGCAAATACCATTCCAACTAAAAATGCTATTGAAGAATTACCCCACCATTCGCCAAAGAACCATATTACACCAGACTGCATCCACCACTTTGCAGACTGCATTGCACCCTGAGCAAGCCACCAGTTTTTCTTAGGATTTGCCCACCATGCAAAGTGTCCGTTCCAGCAGAAATATCCACCCTGAAGGAAAATGACAAGGAACATTAAGAAG
>JAZUKU010000031.1:0-16831 GCA_045643485.1 Treponema sp.
TTCACAGAAGAATATGAATGTTTAATTTTACTAAAGAAAATTCAATAAAATTAAAGAAAATTCCGCAAAAAGTATTTTCAAAAGAAACATAATATAGTAAACTCTCGTTATAAAGACTGATAAACAGGCATTCTGTTGACAGCCTAAGGAGTCAAAAAATGGCATTCAATTTTGAAATTAAAAACGCATATTGTAAGCGCGTTTGGGATGACATCAGCACACGTTATGCTGCTGAAGAACATTATTTACAGGCTGCAGGTCTTATTCTTGAAACAATTTCACCTGTTGTAGACGACATGCCGGAACTGGAAGACACAGCTGTTCTTGAACGCTTTGTTGAACCGGAACGTGTAATCAGCTTCAGAGTACCGTGGATGGATGATGCAGGAAAAGCACATGTTAACCGCGGATTCCGTGTTCAGTTTAACAGCGCAATTGGTCCTTACAAAGGAGGACTTCGTTTTTCTCCAGAAGTAAATCTTGACGTATTGAAGTTCCTTGGTCTTGAACAGACACTTAAAAATTCTTTGACAACACTTCCAATGGGTGGTGGTAAAGGTGGTTCTGACTTTGATCCACACGGAAAATCTGACAATGAAGTTATGCGCTTCTGCCAGAGCTTTATGACTGAACTCTACCGCCATATTGGTGCAGACACAGACGTTCCAGCCGGAGACAAAGGTGTTGGTGGACGTGAAGTAGCATGGATGTTCGGACAGTACAAGAGAATCGTTAACAACTTTACTGGTGTTCTTACTGGTAAGGGTCTTGATTTCGGCGGTTCATTAATTCGTCCTGAAGCTACAGGTTACGGTTTGATTTACTTTGCTGACTGTATGCTCCGCAAAGTTGGTACAGACTTCAACGGCAAGACATGTATCATTTCTGGAAAAGGCAATGTTGCTACATTCGCTTGCCAGAAGATTACACAGCTTGGTGGAAAAGTTATTGCTTTGTCTGACTCATCTGGATACATTCTTGATGAAGACGGAATCGATGCAGAAAAGCTTGCTGCAATTCAGAAGATTCAGTCTACAAAAGCAAGAATCAGCGAATACGTTAAACTTTATCCAAATGCAAAATACTTCGCAGGTGAAAAGCCTTGGGGTGTTAAAGCTGACTGTGCATTCCCTTGCGCAACACAGGATGAAATCTATCTCGAAGATGCAAAGAAGCTTGTTGCTAACGGCGTAAAGCTTGTTGCTGAAGGTGCTAACATGCCAACTCGTGCAGATGCAATTGCTTACCTCCAGCAGAACGGTGTTCTCTTTGCTCCAGGAAAAGCTTCAAATGCAGGCGGTGTATCTGTTTCTGGTCTCGAAATGTCACAGAACAGCGAACGTCTTTCTTGGACAGCAGAAGAAGTTGACGCTAAGCTCAAGCAGATTATGACAAACATCCACGACAACGCATACGCTACAGCTGAAAAATATGCTACTAAGGGCGATTACGTGTCTGGTGCTAACATCTACGGATTCCTGAAAGTAGCACGCGCTATGAAAGCTCAGGGATTAGTTTGATAGTATAAAAAAGAATAGTTACTAAGATAACGACAAATTAACAGCATGCTCCCGCGCGAACCTGCCTCAAAAGCCTAGGGTCCTCGTGGAGCAGGCGGGCAAAAAGGCCGGAAATCGGTTTTGAGGCAGAACCCCGCTCCGCATGCTGTTAATTTTTTTTATTTTAAAAATATTTTTTCTGCTAAGAAAATCCCTGAACTTTCAATGCTTACATAGGAATGCTCACGGATATTTTTTTATTGTGACAATGAAGGATTTTTCTACTTTATTAGAATGCCTCAAGACGGGTGAGCAGAGCGTCAAGTTTTTCACCGTACTTTTTATCTGCTGCCCAAGTTCCTGCTAACTCAAAAACTGTAGGAGCTTTGCCGCGGGGATTTACGTAACGGTAGCGCCTGTCGATGCATTCGTTAACAAGTTCGTGGTCTTCTGTAGTAGCGTATGCGTGAAGATGCTGAATGTGGGCACGAACGCCAAGCTGTTCTGTTTCAAATACTTCACCGGGATGATCAATATCTATTGCACCAAGACCGCAGTAGTTATGCATGTCAGGAGTAACAAGTCCGCCAAAACGTAAGAAGCCTGTTTCAAGACACATCTGTACGAATGCACAGTCGCTGTTGATTCCTTCGATTGTACACTCTTCAATGTAGAGTTCACTCATAAGGCTTACAGTACGCGGATCTGCTTCAGGATTCTGCGAAAGGAAAAACGCATAAAGCTGACCGGCATTTTTTACAGGCTTATCGCTAAGATTGCGTGACACAGGCAGAGGAACTTCAACCGGTTCGATGATGATTGTTTCTTCACCAGGCAATTCTTCCTGTTCAGGTTCAACCGGTTCCTTAGGAATTGCAACACAAGAAAACAATAATGCAGTCAGTAAAAAGCAGAGTCCTGTCCTTACAAAAAATGTTTTTGCAGCAAAATAATTTCTTTTCATAAAAATCCCCTTGTCCAATTCCTAAAGCAAACTAACCGCTACAGGATTCAGTAAAAATCAAAGATACATTTCGTCTTCAAGATTGCGCTGACCGTTAAGAAGCCAGTCTTCATCAAGAAGGTTTTCAAAATCTTCATCAGAAAAAAATCTTGTAATCTTCTGTCTTAATGCAGAAGAACTTACTTCATTTTCCATCTGTAAATATTCATACGGAATTGCAGGAAAATCTTCCGTATAGCCCGGCCTGTTGAATACAACAAGCTTTGCCAGGTTAAGAATTTCTTCCCACTTGTGCCACGTAGTAAATTTCTGCAGCGAGTCAGAACCTATGGCAACAAAATATTCATTTTCATTTCCATACTGCTCAATTACTTTTTTCAAAGTATCAATGAAACGCCAGCTGTCATCAACAGAACGTTCCATGTCATTCATTTCAACATTGGCAAGACCTTCAATTTTCTTTGCAGCCATGTTATAGCGTTCGTTAAAAGAAAACATCTGTTTGTTAACTTTGTAATAACGCACAGTAGTAGGAATAATTAAAACCTTATCGTAATTCTTAGAAAGTCTTTTTACAATTTCCTGATGTGCACTTGTCCAAGGGTCAAATGTTCCGCCAAAAATTACAATCTTCATCACAAGCCTCTTAGAACAAAATCATTTCCAGTCTTCAGGATTTTTGAATGATGGAATAAAGCACGGCAGGTTAAGCAGACGCTTTTTCCACGCAATGCCGTTTATTTTTTTGCTGATGAGTTCAACTTTTTCTGCAGGAACATCCTTTGTGTTACCGACAGCAACCTTCTGAAGTTCATCATATGTAAAGCCAAGCTTGTCTTCGTCAGTCATGCCGCACATACCGTCACTTGGAGCCTTACGCACAAGTTCTTCCGGTAAGCCAAGCTCCAGTCCCAGCTGAATTACTTCGCTTACAAAAAGATATGCCAGTGGAGCAAAGTCGCCAGCACCGTCACCCCAAAGCGTATAGAATCCTGCGAGACGCTCACTTAAGTTTCCGTTGCATGAAACACGTGCGTTACCAATACAGGCAGCTACTCCGTAAAGTGTTGCCATTCGTAAACGGCTTGGAGTATTTGTGTTGAACTGAGCAGGAGTTTCGCTGACGTTGAGCACAGATTTGATTTCATCTGTCAAACCGTTGTAAGCATTCTGTATGTTGATAATATGATTTTCAATTCCAAGAAAAGCACAAAGGCGTTTTGAATCTTCAATGTCTTTCTGTACGCCGTTTGGCATAAGCACTCCGACAACACGTTCTTTTCCAAGAGCAGCACAGCATAAAGCTGCAACTACACTTGAATCTTTGCCACCGGAAATACCAATTACAACTTTTGTATTCGCATCAGCATTTTTTTCAAAATAATTTCTAACAAAAGCAACTGCTTCGTCTTTTAAACTCATTTGTGATTCAATCTCCAGTCAATTGTTTTTCTAAGGTATTCAATGTAACTGTCGTCCTTGCACATCGTCTTACCGTCAGCATTTGAAAGCTTAGCTACAGGCCTGTCGTTGCATTCAGTTACTTTCATTACAATGTTAAGCGGTTCAACGTCTGTATCGTTTGCAATGTATGTACCAATTCCAAAAGCAACTTTTACCTTGTCCTTAAAGTAATCGTACAGTCTGGAAGCACGTTCAAAATCAAGGCTGTCACTGAACAAAAGCGTTTTGTTTTTAGGATTAACCCTGTCGTCATGATATTTATTGTAAAATTTTTCAAAGTGTTTAATCCATTCGTCACCCCATTTGTAAGGGTCACCGCTGTCATGGCGTACACCGTTGAAGCAGATTGAGTAAGTGTAACCCATATCAAGATGAGTTACTTCATCGCCAATAGTATCCGTAAGATATGTACCGTTAAGAACACCGTATTCTTTTGTCCACGCATCCATTGCAAGCTTATTGCTGTATGCCGGATTATACATTGGATTTCCCTGACCGACACACATTACAAATTCGTGTGCCATTGTTCCTACAGGAATAACATTGAACTTTTTTGCAAGATAAACATTCGAAGTTCCAACACATTTTGATGCCTTGTAATTACAGTTGTTTTCGCAAAGAGTCTTTACAGCAAGCTCCTGGGCTTCTGCACTTAAGCGGCGACGTAAACCAAATTCAGAAAAACCGCCAAGATTATATTTGCCTGTAATAAGCCAGTCAGTTTTTTCATTAAGCTTGCGTTTGTACTGCTCAAAAAGTTCATCGTAGTTGTAAGCCATCCTGAAGTAAACTTCATTGATTATCGCAAGAACAGGTATTTCGTACATTGAAGTGTTAAGCCATGTTCCCTTTGCATCAAGAGAAAAACCACATTCGCCAGCATTGCTTATTGTAAAATCTTCAAAGCGTGCATTCCACAGGCGAAGGTGATCAATGTAGTCTTCGTGAAGCCATTCAATGTTTGAAAGGTAATTTAATTCTTCTTCTGTAAATTTAAGCGAACAGTAATGCTTTATCTGTTCCTTGATTTCAGCAAGCATTTCCGGAGTAAACTTAACGCCATCATTTCTGCACTTAAAAGTCCAGTTTGTCTTGTAAGATGCAAACTGATGGTAAATTGCCTGCCCCATAGAAAACTTATACAAGTCTGTTTCCAAAAGGCTTGTTATTATCGGCTTTAGTTTCATAGTTTACTCCAGTGTTTTTACAATATTATTTGATAGTAGTTCCAATGTAATCCTTGCCGTCAAGAATTGCGCGGATGTTTTCAATGTTTTTACCGCCGGCACAGATTACAGTAAGACCCATTTCAGAAGCTTTCTTGCTTGCGATAGGATCAAACGGACAGTTCTTTCCAGGAACCCATTCGTCACCAACCATCTTGCGGAAGTCAGCCCAGCTTATTGTGTCCAAAGGTTTTGCGTCCGGGTTTTTGCGAGGGTCATCTGTATAAACTTTTTCAATGTTAGAAAGATTAACAACTGTATCAGCATTGAATTTTTCTGCTAAAAGAACAGCATCGTTGTCAGTAGAAAAGCCCGGTTTCCATCCAGCTGCAACAAGAATGCGTCCTGTAAAATCAGAAACTGCAGTAGGGTCGTAAACAACATCCTGTTTGCAGAGAGGTCCAAAAATTGTCTTTACAAGCTGAGCGTTAAGACGTGTAGCCATAATGCCCATCCAGTCACATGCATCATTTTCTTCTGCTGCATCTGCATAACCGGCAGCTTTCTTCTGTTCGTCAGAAAATTTTGCTGCAACACTTCTATATGCGTTCTGATAATTTCTTGCAGGACCGCCACCGCCAGTTACAAAAATAAGTCTTCCGTCTGGATTTTTTGTAAGCCAGTCTGTAATCATTTTAGCAAATTCGCTGAGAAATGCTGAATCAGGTTCATTTGGAGCTACGATTGAGCCGCCAACACTTAATACTTTAGTTGTCATAATATTCTCCTAAAAATCTATTCGTTAACAAAAATACTTTAGTAAATGCCAAGAATTACCGGATCGTTCCACAAAGAACTGTAGCTGTTTATGCCTGAAGTAGATTCTTCCCAGATAGAATGGAATGCGTAAGTGCGCGGTCTGTAAACAGTTTTATTTTCTGCAAAGAAAGGTTTGATTTCTTTCCATCCCCTGCTGAATGCAATATGCTGACTGTCAAGGTTGCCAAAGTAATAAGAGAATGTGTCGCGTATTGTAACAAACGGTTTGTATTCAAGACCGGCACCAAGAGCTACATCTACAGGGAACCAGCCGAAGTTTTCAAAATAGATTTCAACCCACCAGTGATTTCTGCAGCCTGATTTTTCTTCTACAAGAATACCGCTTACAGGAACCGCAGGAATGCCTGCTGCACGGCAGAGTGCCGTATAAAGAATTGCGTAATCGTAAGCATCGCCTTCATTGTTAAGCGCAAGGTCAAGAACAGAAACGTTGCCTGTTCGTACAGTATTTAAAATCTTATAGTTATTCTTGAAGTAGTTGTAAATTAATTTTGCCTGTGAATAAGGATTTGTATTCTGGTTAATGATTTTATTTTTCAATTCAGTAATTACTGAACTGTCAGCAGGAACAAGTGAATCTGCTTCAAGATACTTGCTGAATTCCGGATGATTTTCCTTAACGAAAGGAACTATGTAAGAACTTTTTACATTGCTTGTTACAGAGTAATTGCTTATTACAAAGTTCTGGATGAAACGCTGCTTGCGTGTAGAAACCTGACTGAGCTGCCTCTGGTGAACAATTACGCCCTGGTCATCCCTTGCAAGAGGTTCCGGTGAACATTCAGTCAATTCAACTTCAGTCTGGAAAGAAGAAAGAACCGGACGCGGAACATAAAGCGTTATGAGTGAATCAGATTCAGCAACTGAGTTTGCAATATCTGCACTCAACTGAATGCTGTAAGTTCTTTTGCCTGAGAATGTTTTTTTACCGGCAGTATTATCAAGAACAAATTTACCTGTAGGGCTGGCACCAGTCGCTGTATCAACATAAACGATGCAGTTTAAGCGGCCGTCCTGTCCCCTCATGTTTGCAGCACCATCCGGAATGCGTACCTGTATTTCCGTATCGCTCCACGAAATGTAATCGAATGCTTCGTTGTTAACAGAAATGAAATTTTCTTTTGAAGGTTCGTTGTTCTTTGTGTTTACGGAAGTATTTAAGCCAATCTGTTCGTAACCTGAAGTAAAGAATACGCATGAATTTTCACGTTCTGAGCCAAAGTTTGAACCTGTAATTGTAATGACGCTGCCAATTGTTGCTGTTGCAGGAAGAATTGATGTAATTTCAGGAGTAATTGTTTTTTCTGCCTGCTGAATAACAACAGGAATGCTTGATTTGTTAACAAAAAATTCTGAATCAGAAAGGCCGGCTGCTGTTTTTACAAATACAAGACCGTCTTCAATGTTTGACGGAAGAATTATCTTTATCTGCTTATCGTTCCAGTTTAAGTAACAGCTTGCAGTTATTTTTGAGCCGCCAAGTTCAACGTAAGAAGTGCCTCTTGAAGAACCAAAGTTTTCCCCTTCGATAACCATAATGTCACCGGGAGAACCAACTGGAGGTGTTATTGAAAAGATTTCAGGCTTTTTCTGAACATTACGTCCAATAGCTTTTGCCGAAAATATAGCTGTAAGAATTAAAAATACAATGAGAAAAATCCTGAAGAAAGGATAGCGGAAGAAGAGATACTTTATTTTTTTACCAAAACTCAATTTTGACTGCCTATTTCAAAGGAAATATATCCAAGTGATGAGTTAAAGTATATCGTTATTCCTTGAGTATTGCCAGCGGAAATTGAATCTGCGGTGTTTTCGTTAAGCATCGGGTTAAATACGTCGTAGCTTGTAAGGTTATTGTAAAGCTTGTCTTCTGACTTGTCCTGCTGTTCAAAAACAGGCATTCCGTAAACAGGAGTCTTTGCAGCCATAGGAACAATCATATTGCTGTTTGTGCTTACAGTTGCGCCTCTTACAGGAATAACCTTCTGCTGTACAGACTGAATTGGCTTCATAGGCTGAACTGCAGTTTCCTGAGCCTTTTCTGCCGGCTGAGAACCAGTAGAAGCGAGCATTGAAGAAAGAACTGCCGGGTTAATCTGACCGTCAACCTTAACTTCTGCAAGGGAAGGCGGCTGTAACTGAGTTCTGGCAACAGGCTGGAACTGCTTGTCATTAAGCTTTTGTGAAGCAGAACCAGATTTTAAGTATCCCGGAAGAATTATTACTGCAAGAACAGCTGCAACTGCTGCTCCGGTTGCGCTTGAAAGCAATGCAGTTTTGACTTTATTTGATTTGAAAGGAATTGCCTTTTTGGTAACTGTACTGTAAGAAAGACGTGCCTGTAAGCGGCTGTAGCTGTCATCAAGCATTTTCTGGTCAAAAACAAAAGATTTGCTGTCGTCAGAAAGGGACTGGTGCATAGCCTTAAGCTTTTCCAGACGTGCCTTACACTTTGGGCATGATTCTACATGATTTTCCAGATCAGCAACATATGCCTGTGGAAGTTCATTGTCGAGATAAATTGAGAGAATATCTTTTTCAGGACAGGTAGACATCATCTTCTCCTATTAATTTTGCTAACTGTTCGCGTGCCCGGAATACACGTACCTTGACGTTCCCCTCTGTTATTCCAAGAACTCGTCCTATTTCCTTATAATTTAATTCGGCATATTCGCGCAAAATAAGTACTTCCCGTAAGCCTTCAGGCAGCTTGTCCAGTGCTTCCTTAGCGCTTTTGACTGTTTCTGCCTTAAGAAGGTCAACTTCCCCGGAATCAATATGTTGTCTTCCTTCGTAAAGTGCCTTATGATATGCCTTTGCTTCCCTGACTTTACGTTTTGCGTAATTAAGTGAAGCATTTTTTACTACCCTGATAAGCCAGAACTTTGCATCATCCAGAGACGGAAAAACCAATTCTTTTTCATTAGCCTTAATGTAGGAATCGTGTACCAAATCTTCTGCGGCTTCTTCATCATTAACAATTCTATAGGAAACCTTGAACAGAAGTTCCATAGTGGCGTCATAAAGTACGCGGAATTCCTGCGGATTATTGCAATGTATTTCGTGTTCTGTATTCGCAGAATCTTTTTTCACTATAGAAAACACAATTTCCCCTTTTTAGTTACAGAAAGCTTCAAAAATTCAGCAAAAAATTTAACCGCGTGTCCATACAGGACCGTTTGGAGTATCTGTAACAGTAATGCCTTTTGCAGTAAGAATGTCACGAATTTCGTCTGCGCGGGCAAAATTCTTTTCTTTTTTAGCGCTTATTCTTTCTGCAATAAGTGCGTCTATTTCTGCTGCTTCCGGATCAGCGCTGTGGTCTGGAACTGCTGCTTTTGCGGCTTCTGCAGCTTCTTTCTGAGCCTTTGCTGCTGTTGTAATAAGGCTTAAGCTTATTACGCTGTCCATTCTGTCAATCAAATCAAGTGCTTCTTTTGGTTCAAGTGAGCTGTCTTTAAGCACTTTTGAAATCTGACTCAATGCAACTGGTGTCATCAAGTCGTTTTCAAGACCGGCTTTGAATGCGTCAAGATAGCTGTTTGCTTTTTCAGAAAGACCTTCGCGGTTATCAGCTTCTCCCTTACCAAACATTTTTGACTGTGTAAGGGTTACATTTGCCTTGTCTGCAAGTTTTACAATCTTCTGGATAAGGGCAGCCCTTCCGTTTTTAGCTGAATCCATGCCTGCAAGTGAATACACAAGCGGCTTTCTGTAATGTCCACCAAGCAGGAAGAATCTGTAGTCGAGCGGCTCATAGCCTTTGTCTTTAAGCGAATATCCTTTTTCTGCCGGAAGCTCTGTCTGTAAAGTAATGAAGTTTCCTGAAGATTTACTCATTTTTCCACCTTCAAGAATAAGGAATTCGTTGTGCATCCAGTAGTTAACCCACGGACCTTTAGCGCGTTCTGCTTCGTCAAAGCTTCCTTCTGACTGAGCAATTTCGTTTGTGTGGTGAACAGGAATATGGTCTACACCGCCTGTGTGAATGTCAAAATGTTTTCCAAGATACTTCATGCTCATTGCAGAACATTCAATGTGCCATCCCGGATAACCGCGGCCCCATGGCGAATCCCAAGTCATTGCCTGGTCTTCAAATTTAGATTTTGTAAACCAGAGTACAAAGTCTCCTGGATTGCGTTTGTTTTCGTCAACAACTACAACCTTTCGTTTACCGGCACCAGCTCTAAGTTCATCCATGTTAAGGTTTGCAAGCTTAGCGTAATCAGGATAAGTTGTAATATCGTAATAAAGGTTACCGCCAGCCATATAAGTGTGGCCCTTAGCTTCAATTTCCTTGATAAGATCAATCATTTCGTTGATGTGTTCAGTTGCCTTACAGATAACGTCAGGTCTGCGGATGTTGAGCGCATCAATGTCACGCAAAAAAGCTTCCGTATAGAATTTAGCAACTTCAAGAACAGACTGATGGCGCTCTTCTGCAGTCTTGAGCATTTTGTCCTTACCGTCATCATTGTCGCCTGTAAGGTGGCCAACGTCAGTAACATTCATTACATGCTTGATGTCGTATCCAAGATAAGTAAGCGTCTTGTCCAGAGTGTCAAGGAAAACGTATGCCCTTAAGTTACCGATGTGGGCATAATTGTAAACTGTTGGACCGCATCCGTAAAAGCCTGCAAATCCTTCGCGGATAGGCTTGAATTCTTCCATTTTACGACCCATTGTATTGTATAAGCGTAATGACATAAGTTTCCTCTTTTTTCTGATATTACTGAAAATTCAAATGAATTATCTTTAATTATAGTAAGTTTCTACTTATTTAACAATATAAGCAATTTTGCTATAATCTTGAATAATGAAAGAAGAAATTCTTGAGTTTTTTAACTCTACTGCCTACAACGGTACTTTTTCTCAGAACGAACCGATTGCTCCGCGTACAACATTTAAAGTAGGCGGAACTGCAGCTGTTTTTGCAGAACCGGCTGATTCAGACTCTCTTGCGGCTACAATAAAATTTGCTGCCGGTAACGGAATCAAATACTTTATTCTTGGTGGCGGAAGCAATATTGTTTTTCCCGACGGAATGTATGACGGAATTGTAATTTCTACGGCAAAATTCAGCGGTCTGGAAATAGATTGTGGCGGTTTGCAGACGGACGGCGGTTCAGGAACAGATATTGTTCTTGTAAAGTGCGGCTCTGGTGTAACGGTAAATTCTTTCGTTAATTTCTGCTCAGACAACAACTTATGGAATGCAGAACAGTTTGCGGGGCTTCCGGGAACAGCTGGCGGTGCGGTTTTCATGAATGCCCGCTGCTTTAACAAAAGCATAAGCGACATTTTCGTAAGCGCAGACTATCTTGATTTAGCCGATTTTTCAGTAAAGACACTGTATTTTGACATAAATGACTGGGATTACAAGAAAAGCCCTTTCCAGGACGGAAGAAAAGTAGTGCTTAATGCAGTTTTCCGCTTAACAAAAGCCAACGGAACAGAAAGTACAGCAGAAGAACTTAAAGCTGAATGCAAAAAATACATAAATGAACGCATAGAAAAGGGACACTTCAAGTACCCGAGCGCAGGTTCAGTTTTCAAAAACAACCATACATTTGGTAAGCCAAGCGGTGCTATCATAGACGAAGCCGGTTTAAAAGGTCTTGCCGAAGGTGGAGCCCAGGTTGCTTCTTTTCATGGTAACTTTATCATAAACAACGGGAACGCAACTGCCGAAAATATAATGACTCTTGTGCAGAAAGTTCAGCAAATTGTAAAGGAAAAGACAGGTTTTCTTCTTGAACCTGAAATAATTTTTTTACATTAAAAATAACTGAAATTCGTTGTAAAAGGGTTATAATATAGTATAATTGACAAATAGGACTTTGCCTTTTATACTTTAAATACATAGGGTGGTCGGAATTGCTTCAGTTATCATTTGTAAATTTTAGAGCTGGCTCATATTTAGTCGTTGAAGGAAAAAACGACAATAACCGCTTTTATATTATTCAGAGCGGTAAAGTTCACTGTCATCATGAAAATGAAATTCCCGGTTCAACCCCAGACACACTTGGTCCAGGAGACTTCGTTGGTGTAGTTTCATGTATGTCAGGCCACAGTCAGGTAGAAAATTGCGTTGCAGTTACTGATGTTGTTGCAATTGCCGTAATGCGTGACCAATATCCTGAACTTATCGTAAAAAATACACCGGTTGCCATGAAGATTATCCGCACTTTTGCAAACCGCATGCGTGATTTAAACGACAACCTTACAAAGCTTACACTTAAAAATACAGTTATCAGTTCATTTGAAGAACTTCATTCAATTGCTGCTTACTACGAAAAAGTAGGCAAGACTGATATTGCAATTTACGGTTACTACCAGTACTTAAAGCATTGTCCAAACGGCGTAAATGTTGAAAATGCAAAAAAGCGTTTCGTAGCACTTAAGCCTCGTTCACATGCAGTTTATTTTGAACCTTCAAAGGATATGATTCGTGCATATCCAAAAGATACAATGATTTTCTCTGAATGTCAGAGTGGAAACGATATGTTCATCATTCAGGATGGTTCTGTAAAAATTACAAAAGTTACAGACGGTAACGAAGTAATTCTTGCTATCCTTAAGAAAGGTGACATGTTTGGTGAAATGGCTCTTCTTGAAAACAAGCCTCGTTCAGCAAGTGCAATTGCTCACGAAGACTGCCGCCTTATGGTTGTTAACAGACAGAACTTTGACCAGATGGTTTCTTCTCAGCCTCAGCTTATTTCAAAACTTACAACAACTCTTGCAGACCGCCTCTGGTCTATGTACAGACAGCTTTCAAATGCAGGCTTAACAAATCCTGTTTCAAAGATGATGGATATGCTTGCACTTCAGATTGAAAAAGCTAAGATTCAGATTGCACCAAAAGTTTCTTACCAGTCAGATTTAAATTCTGCAGATTTGGCAACAATGTGCGGTATTCCTCAGGATCAGCAGGCTAAACCTTGCTACGAATTCCAGACGAATCCAAAAGTCAGAATTGTTAACGGTAAGATTTTTGTTCCGGATGTAGAAGAAGTTTTCAAGGAAGCTGCTTTCTTAAGAAAACAGAGTGCAAAGACAATCCGTTAATTTCTGCAGATGAAAAAAAATTCTTACAAAATAGTTTTAGTTATTCTCGTTTCGTTTTTTTTATCAGGTAAATTATTTGCCCAGACAAGTTCAGCTTCATTGCCATACGGTTACGGAAAAATAAAAATAGGCATGACTGTTGATGAAGTAAAATCTGTGCTTAAGGAAGACAAACAGTTTGGTTACCGCGGTGACCGTGATGTAAGCATGCTGCCAAACAGTGATCAGATTCTTATTGAAACTGATGCTTCAAAAACACCGGGCTCTTTTCTGGAAAGATGCTGGTTTCAGTTTTACGAAGGAAAGCTTTACATTGTTACAATAAACATTAACCGCGAAAAAATGGATCACTATTCTGTGTTCGATACGCTTTGCAAAAAGTACGGAAATCCGCAGACACTTAATCCGGAAAAGTCTGTGTGGCGCAACAGTTCAGTAATCATGTCTCTGGAAAAACCGCTTGTGCTAAGATATACTGACAGGGCTGTAAGCGAAAAGTTTCTTAAAGATTCTTCTGTAGAAAAGAGCAGCGACGAAGTAAGCAGGGACGCTTTTTTAAACGGACTTTGATTCAGCAAATATATTTTCAGATAAGCAAATCTTAATTACGGGGCATTCTGTTGGAAAACATTTCTTTAGTAAAAAAAGTCATTTTAGTTTTGTGTTTGATTTTTTCTGTAACAGCAGTTTCCTGTGACACACGCAAATATAAGTTACCAAAAAAAGATCTGGAAATAGTTACTGCTGACGGAAGGACATATACGGTAAACGCTGAACTTGCAGTAAAGCCTGAAGAAAGAAACTACGGCTTTATGAACAGAAAGAATATTCCGGCCGGAACAGGCATGCTTTTTGTTTTTGAAAAAGATCAGATTCTTGATTTCTACATGAAAAATACACCAACACCGCTTTCAATTGCCTACATTGATTCTACGGGAACAATACGCGACATCTTTGACATGAAGCCATACAGCCTTGCAGACATTACTTCAACATGTTCTGTAAGATATGCGCTTGAAGTTCCACAGGGCTGGTATAAGGAAAACAATATCTGCGTTGGCGATAAGATTCCTTCGCTTAAGAGATGATTGTAAATTGTGTTTTGAAAACCGCCGGCTGTTCTTCCGGCGGCATTAGGTTACAGTTCCTGTGTTAACTGTTCAACTTCTGCTTTAGCAAGTTTATCTTCCGGATTAATTTCGAGAACTGTCTGGAAGTATTTTAATGCTTCTGCCTGATCTCCGCGCTTTAGGAAAACAAATCCCAGATTGCTTATGATTTTTGTGTTTTCAGGATCAAGGCTTAATGCATCGATTAAACTTTCTTCTGCACCGTCATAGTCGCCTGTTTCCATCTGACAGATTGCAAGCTCGTTAAGTGTGTCTGCGTTTTCATCACCGCCTTCACATTCACGTGCCTTAAGGAATGCCTGCTTTGCATCTTCAAAACGTTCCAGTCTGCGCAAGCCCCATCCTAAAAGGAACCACGCATTCCATACGTCAGGATTGTCTGTTAAGAATTTGCGTATTTCTTCAAGACCTTTTTCTTCCTGACCGCTTGAGATTAACTGATAAGCAGCCTTAAACTGTGTGTCTTCAAGATTACGGTCGTTTATTTTTTCAATGATTTCCTGGGCACGTTCTTTTTTATAAATGCCGTTGTCGCCAAGTTCTTCATCCTTAATGTCACATGTCAGCGCAAGATAGTTTTCGAAACATGCTTTTGCTTCACCGTAGTTTCTTTGCTTCATGTAGAAGAATCCTGCGTTAAAGAAAGCGTCTGGAATTTCAGGGTCAGCGTTCATTGCCTGCTTGTAGTACTCAAGTGCCGAAGCATCGTAAGCGTCTGCATCTTCGTGCAAATTGTTGCTGCGGAAACTGTCTGCCATCTGGTCAAAGAAAAGTGCCATGTTAAGGATTATTGCATTGTCTTCTGGATCAAGTCCGTGTAATGCCATCCATATTTCTTCTGCAATGTCCCAGTCTTCGTTACGTGCCTTAAGGATTGCTGCTTCTGCAAGTTCCTTTTTAATGTCAGGGCGTGCCTGTGTCATTATTGAGCGGTAGTAAGGAAGGTGTTCGTTGTTTTTATCGTATGCAAGTACAGTTAATATTCCCGAAAGAATCTGTTCCTGAGTAAGTTCCTTAATGTCAAATGTTCCCGGAGCATCCTTGTCTTTTTTCTGAACAGGGAGTGGAATTGTCGGGTCAATCTGCAAAGCATGATTCGAAAGTTTAAAGTCTTCCGGTAACTGAATAAAGTATACGGAATCCAATGGGTTTGATGGGTTCATAAGTTTTCCTTTTTTAGAGAAATTTTTTATCTGCCTAATGGGCTCTGTGTTGACTGCTTCATTTTCTGTTCAACTGCTTTTTGAATAAGAGTTGCACGTTTCTGCATTGAAGCTTTCTGCATTGCTGCCATTTTGGCTGCCTGTGAATCTTCTGCTTCTCTCGGATTAGGTGTTGTTCTTCCTGCTGCACTTGAAGACTGTCTGTTTTCTGGAAGGCTTGCTTCTGAAATTTCGCCAGTAGCTGTAAACTGTGTCTGTGAGTTAAGCATCTTCTTGCGAACGGAAGATAAGTATGTATTGATATGAAGCTTGTAGTTAAGAGGAACTGTTTCTTCATTATACTTAATGTTGATTGAGATAATGTCTTTTCTTCCTTCTACAGGTTCTGCTCCCATTACTTTTCCTGCTAATGCTATGCGTTCATTTGTGTCTGCAAACGTAATGTGAAGGACGGCATCTTTTGATGTTAAGAATTGCGCCAGTCCCATGATAATTACTTTTGCTCCGCCAAACGAAAGGTCACGCAGAATACAGTGACGTGGAACTTTATCAATAACAATAATTGTTTCTTCGCGGGAAATATTCAACAGACGGCGTGTATCATCGTTAATAGGAATGCGTTCTTCTTTTCTGCGCATGAAGTTAATGTTTGCATCAAGAAGGTAACCTAGCATTTCAATAAAGTCATCCGGCGGACGCTGCGTAAATGTTAACGTTACGATTGCAAGTTCCGTACTGTTAAGGTATGGGGTAATATTAGTTACTTTGCCTGAGATAAAAAAACTTAACGGCTGGTTTGAGTCAGAATTAAAACAGAATCTTAACTGAACCTGTGGCGCATCCGGTTTAGAAATTTCCTTATAAGCGCCGCCTTTTACACCAATAATTATTCTTGCTTTTTGGAAAGATGTTGAATTGACGATGCATGGCCATTGCGAACCCGCAACTTTTATGTATATCTGACGAGGATCCATGTTGAGGTTACGGATTATATCTTTGCTGAAAATAATTTCGGTGCTTCGGTATAAGTCGTAATATCTTGTAATCTGCTGACTTGTAACTATTCCCATACATATATAGTAGTTAATAAAACACTTCTTGTAAAGGATTTTAAATGTATCTTAAGAATAATTGCGGTTTTGTTGCGCTTCTTTTATCAAAAGCATTTTTATGATACACTTTCATTATGAGCTTTGAAAATATTCTTTTTGATTTTGACGGGACGATTTTTGATACGTCAGAAGGCGTTTTTCATTCAATTGACAATGTTGTTAACTATTACGGCATTGAAGTTCCGGACAAATCTGTTTACAGCACAATGATTGGACCTCCGCTGAAGGTTAGCTTTATGAACGTACTTCATCTTCCGGAAAGCGAAATTCAGAATGCAATTGCCAAATACAGGGAATATTACGCAGACAGGGGAATGTTTGAAGTAAAGGCTTATGACGGTGTAGAAGAACTGCTCAAAAATCTTCTTGCTGCAGGAAAAAAGACTTTTGTTGCAACAAGCAAGCCTGACGTTTATGCAGAA
>JAZUKU010000032.1:0-2593 GCA_045643485.1 Treponema sp.
TACCGTTTACGCTTTCTATAAGCATGGGCCCTGTAGAATTTACACCGGAAAATTTTGACTTACACAAGCTCCTTATCGAAGCAGACAAAAAACTTTACGAAGAAAAGAAAATCAAGAAAGAACAAAAAAAATAACCGTTCCTGCAATTCATTTTCAAACTGCAGAAACGGTTGATTCAACAAACCCAGAAAATTATTTGATATCCTCTTTAATAACTTCAGGCGGTACTTCCAGAAGCTTTGGATTAGCAAGATATTTTTCCATTTCCTTAAATGCCAGCGCATACTGACAGCCGGAAGCAATACGTTCATCCATTACAAGACCGATTGGAAAACACTTTTCAAATTCGATTTCACCGTGACGACGAACAGGAACTTCCCTCGTGTTACCAATTGCAAAAATCATTGATGTTGTACCAAAGTTATAAACGTGATGGTAAATATAATTGGTCTTTATGCTGGCAAGATTTGTAATTGTCATTGTACAGTGGAACGGACTTGCGTTGATAATGCTCTTTGGAAGAAGGTTGCGTTTGTCTGCCCATTTTAAGAGGTTAACGCCAAGTCTGCAGAGCCCCGGAATAGAAAGCAGTAAATTAATAAGTTTATCAGTGGAATTTGTGTCTCCTGCCTTTCTGTTCTGTTCAATGTAATCGTCAAGAATTTTCTGTACTTCAAAGATTGTGTTTCCAGGCTGGAAATACATTTTATTCATTGTACCTTCATCATCACCCGGTTTCAGAACAACCATACCTACTGCAATTTCGTTGCGGGCATAAAGGCGCTTGTTAACAATGAATCTGTTAAGCATTGGATACTGTGTAAGCGTACGAACAAAAGAAGCAATAATTACAGCAAGATGTGAAATATGCACACCTTCATTTCTTTTTTCAATGACATATCTGTGGATTGGCTCTTCCTTAACATCAAGCTCAATCATGTTCATTGAATCATTTCTTTCAGCCATTACGTGCATTGCTACGCGATACATTGGCTGAGCAGTCTTAATTCTGCGACCGTCTTTTCTCATTTAGTCCTCACTTTTCTGTTAAAAACTTTTTGTTTAAAACAATGGATTATTTATCTCTTCTTTTTCTGCTAAAGGTCCTGCTATTGTTGTATCTCCTCTCTTCTTTCCAAAGAAATCTGTATCAAATGTAATTGGCGAACCGTCCGGGTTTTCATACTTTTCTTCCGGTTCAAATGCCATTGCAATATCATCTGTGTGCATCAGATTGCATTTTGTTTCCGGAAGGAAGTCGTAAAGATTTGTTACAAGCTTAATCTTTCCGTCTTCTTCTGAATAACCGATTGTAATTTTGTTCTTAGTATCTACATAAGCATCAGCTTCTTTTTTCATTGGTTTTGCGCCGTTGAAGTAAACGTTACCGGCTGCCCATACAGGAAGCTTTGAATAATAACGGTCAGTTGTTTCTGAACCCATTCCGCAGTAACCTTCAAACTTAGCCTTCCATTCATCAAATGTAGGGTAATCGTCAAACTTAAACGTACCGGCAAGAATGTTTCCGTCATCCCAGTCGTTCTTCATTTTCTGACACTGCTTCATTCCGGCAAGCAATGCAGGGCGAAGAGGCTGCTGTATGAAAATATTGTTGTAGAATTTATCATCTCCGTGAAGGATTGTCATAAATCCTGCAACTTCAGTTCTATGCTTCATGTGGTAAGGCGTATATCGTGGAGAAGGAATGTTTGGTGCACCGTTGTTTGTTCCAAGACCTACTGCAACTAAACCACCGGCAATAATATTGTGAACAAGAGCAACACCCTGTGTAGCAAGCTTAACTGATTTGTCTGAAAGGAAAATATTGTTGTCTACTAAAGTTGGTCCGTGCGAAACTTCAATGAACAAATCTTCTGCACAACCCATCATACTTTCTTTATTCTGATTGTATTCCTTTGGAACTACGTTGTTGTAGAAAATGTTCTGAGTTACACGAGTACCTTGTGCCTGCCAGTCAAGCCAGATTCCGCGAGTACAGTCGTGAATGCGGTTGCGGCGATAAATACAGTCAATTGCGGCATGCATTTTAATTCCGCCAATTTCTGCTCCAGCAAGATTCTGTTTATTATTGATGTGATGAATGTGGTTATCTTCAATAAGTGAGAATACTCCACCAAGGTGTCCAACAATTCCTGTCTGTCCGCAATGGTGAATGTTACAACGGCGGATGATATGTGAACCAATGTTTTCTTTTGTCCAGCCTTCTAATTGAGCCTGTCAGATACAATCGCGTTCAGTTTGAGTTCCGTCCTTATATTTCCATTTGAGCCACTTGTTGTCATTGTTTGGCTGGCAGTATTTTCCTAAAGAAATGCCCGAACATTTTGATTCAAATACTTCGCAGTCTTCAATAATCCAGCCTTTTGACCAATGAGGTCCAATCATTCCTTCCTGGTAAGCTGTTGGAGGTGCCCACTGAGTTGCTGCTTTAGAAACTGTAAATCCACTTAATGTGATATTACCGTGACCTTCTTCTGCAGGGTAAAAACAATTGCGGCGAACTGTAATTTCTACATCTTCTTTGTTTGGATCTTTTCCCTGGAAGTTTGCGTAGAATACTGTTTCATCAGTT
>JAZUKU010000033.1:0-2038 GCA_045643485.1 Treponema sp.
GTATGAAAATGAATCAGGAATTGACAGTTACATAAACATTGATCAGATAGTTCCTGATTATTCAAAATACATGCTTTATGTAAAGGCTGATTATTCTGTAAGTTATATTGATGAAGCAACAAAAGTTCAGTCAGGAATTGACTACAAGGAAAGCCTTCTGTATCCGTTCAATGTAGAAACAGGCGTATATGACAAGGCAATTACAATTCCACCTTATTCTGAAAAGGATGTAAACGGTCTTTCAACTGTAAGCTACTTGATTCCGTATGATTTTATTGGAATTACAGACAGCGGATGGTTTTTCTTTATGATTGGAACTGAAACAGGTTTTTCAATAGAAATGGTTCAGCCTAACGGTCAGAAGATTCTCAACAGAACGCTTCAGATTAATCCTGCTGATAATTACTTTTATTCATTTAATCTGAGTGAAGAAGGTATCCTTTCCGTAATGCTTTCTCAAAAAGAAAAGCTTGTCGTTGACTGGTGGCGTACAGACAGTCTTATTGACGCAATAATCAAGCAGTAAAGGGTAGAATATGAATTTTGGTGACGGCATGGTAGACGGTTATGGTGAAGGGGAAGAACCAATCGCTTTTCACCACAGGAACGGCGAATACCGTAAATACATGGACCCAAAGCTTGCTGATATTGCTGAAGGTAAAAATCAACCGAAAAGGGGATTCTTCAGGGTTTTAGTTTCAACAAGAGGCAACAGAATGATGTTTTTTGTCCTGTGCCTAACAATTGCCGTATATTTTGGTGTCAATATTTTTGCAAAGAATTCAAATGAAGACGTAATAAACGGGAACAGGATAAAGCTCAGTGCATTTTCCTTTTCAGAACAGATTTACCTTACTTTTGA
The DNA here is from genome assembly GCA_045643485.1 of Treponema sp. GTDB lineage: Bacteria > Spirochaetota > Spirochaetia > Treponematales > Treponemataceae > Treponema_D. Next base: position 863 of record JAZUKU010000033.1, read on the forward strand.
AATGAAACCTGATGAGAACAGAAAAGGTAATGAAGAAGCTCCTGAATTCCAGAAGTATGCGCTTGAACTGGAATTTATTAACAACGACGGTGCTGTTGCTTTTCAAAAGCAGGATGAGTATATTTTTTACGGCGATGATTATTATTACAGGCAAACATATACTGATTACGATATTGTAAGCGTAAGGTGTACTGTAAAAGGCAAAGAGTCAGAAAAAAAACTTACAGCTAAAGTGGAAATGCATTAATTGTAAAGGCATAAAGTTTTTATTCCGATAATAACAGAAGAAAAAGATTACCTTGTGGGGGATTTTTATATGGCACAGTTTTATTTTCTTTCAATAGTTTTCAACGTAATAGCAGGTCTTGTACTTATTTACGGAAGTGATTTTACAAAAGCAGAAAAACTTCCTGCTGAAAATAATGAAGAAGCAGATTCAGGCAAAAAGAAACCTGAATTATTCAGTGAAATACCACTTTTTGAAAACGGAAATTTCCGTCTTGTTCTTGGAGTTCTTACTGTTTTAACTGGAGTAATGAAAATACTTTCCGTATTCAGAAATGATGTTCCTGTTATAGGTGACCTTCTTCCTGCACTTGCAAGTCTTCTTGCTGGAGCTTCGATTTTAATTGAATATTATCTTGTAAGTTCATCTATTGAAGACGCACTTCCTGAAAATGTAAACAGGCTTTTTATCGAAGGAAGAAAATATATAGGATTCTTTGCCATAATAGCTGCTGTCCTTCACTTTATTTTCCCACAGGTACTTTTACTCTAGGATAAGAAAATGTCATCTGTTTCAGTTGCCTGCATAGCCGTTAAAGACAGAAAAATACTTATTGCTCACAGAAACCCGACAGGTGTAATGGGTAACAGATGGGAATTCCCGGGCGGTAAAGTTGAAGAAGGTGAGTCTTCAGAACAGACTGTAATCCGTGAGTTTGAAGAAGAATTCGGTATAAGCGTAAAAGTAATTGAAAAAATTGCTGAAAGTGAATTTGAACATCATGGAAAGACAAGCAGCCTTCATGCATTCCTTATAGAAGTCCCGCATGATGGAATTGAAAAAAAATATGTGCTTACTGAGCATACTGAATACAAATGGGTTTTTGAAAATGAAATCCCTGTTGATGATTTTGTAGACAGTGACTTAAAGATTCTGCCGGAAGTAAAGAA
>JAZUKU010000034.1:0-1714 GCA_045643485.1 Treponema sp.
CACACCCGCAGCTGACTCTTCTTCCAAAGAAAGCATTCTCCCGGAACCGCTTCTTCTTGAGTTACAGAACATTCCTTCAGACTACATTGCAATTCCAGTAAACAAAGGAACACTGGAACAGCCGGAACTTTTATATCCTGACAGCAGCGAATATCCTCTTTACAACAGCATTCACGCAGACTGCCGTATACTTGAAGTTCCGCAGAACATAGCAAAGAGCAGCAAAAAAACAGAAGCTTTCCTGAACGCACAGAAAATGTGCCGGACAGTATTTGTTAACAATTTCCTTACTGCATTACCAAAGGAAACAACACCTCCGCAGATAATTACAATTGCAGCAGCCGGTGACATAATGCTTGCGCGCGGAGTAGAAAACCTTCTGCTTAATGAAAAAAAGCCGGAAGCAGTATTTACTGACGCAACACCAGTTCTGCAGAACAACGACATTACAATCGGTAACCTCGAAGGAGTTGTAACAAACCTTTCGCTCAAAACGCCAAAGACATACAACTTCAAGTTCAAAAAAGAAGCACTTCCTTATTTGAAAAAAGCAGGCTTTGATTACCTTATGCTTACAAACAATCATTCTTACGATTACGGTGAGCAGGGATTCAGGGACACGCTTAAAGCTGTAAAGGAAGCTGGTTTTGCAACAAGCGGTGCCGGTTACAACAAAACGGAAGCAGAAAACTTCTACCGCACAAAAATCAAGGGAAAGGACATTTCAATTCTTTCAGTTGGTGCTTATCCAGTAGAACGTTCAGGCTTCAACGGTGAAAAGCAGGCTTCTGCAACAGATGAGCGCGCAGGAATTCTCTGGAAATCAGACAAAATTCTTCAAATGGTAAAGGAAGAAAAAGCAACAGGTGCCATAGTAATAGTAAATGTTCATGCAGGTTCTGAATATGTAAAAAAGCCAAACTCAACACAGACAACTTTTTACAAGCAGTTATGTGAATGTGGAGCAGACGTTGTTTTCGGTTCACATCCGCACATTCTTCAGCCTGTAGAAAAATACAGCAACAGTCTTATCGTATGGTCGCTTGGCAATTTTGTTTTTCCGGGAATGGATGAAATGCCTGGCGCAACTGACACAATGATAATCCGCACTGGTTTTGCTTACGGAAAACTTCTTTATTACGAAAAGTTCCCTGCCAGAATAAATGACAAAACTGTTTCTCTAATTAATAACAAATAGAATTTTGAAAATTCCCTTAAATTGTCATATAATTATTATATGAAGATAGTTTATTTTAATTACAGCTCTATTTGCATGCTCCTCACCATAATCTTTTCCGTCTATTTCCGGGGATTATATAAAGGCAAACAGGACAAGGCATTTAACTTTACGGTTTTCGAGGTTCTCGCCGTAACAATAATTGGTTCAATTACACTCAATCTTGATAATGCTGGTCCGGGAAACTATTACGCTAAATTTGTTTTCCATACGCTTTATCTTGCACTTCACAATCTGACTACAGTTTTCTTCATTTACTATATTCTTTCGCTTGCGGATGTAAGGCATACAATTACGCCACTCAAGATTACGCTCATTCTTCTGCCAACCATAAGCGTATATTGTCTGCTTATAATTAATATTTTTAAGCCGGTAGTTTTCTATCTTGCAAGCGGTGACGTTTATTCCCGTCTTGAATGCATGCCTATTCTCTACTTAATGGGATTTGTTAACCTTGCAATTGCGCTTTACTTCTAC
>JAZUKU010000035.1:0-7082 GCA_045643485.1 Treponema sp.
GGACATTTCTTATCCTGAACATGTGCAACATATTCATCATAGAATTTATCAAGAGTAGAAAGTGTTGGGTTAGGAGCTGACTGACCAAGAGCACAAAGTGAACAAGCCTTCATAGCACCGCCAATGTCCTTGAGCTGCTGGAGGTCATCCATAGTTCCGTTACCGTTAGTAATCTTTTCGAGGATTGTAGCCATCTGGCGTGTATCAATACGACATGGTGAACACTTACCGCAAGATTCATCTACACAGAAGTCCATGTAGAACTTAGCAACGTCTACTACACAGTCATCTTCATCCATTACGATCATACCGCCAGAACCCATCATTGAGCCCATGCGGATAAGAGCACCAAAACTGATTGGTGTATCAAGTTCTTTTTCAGAAATAATACCGCCTGATGGACCACCAGTCTGAACACCCTTGAACTTCTTGCCGTTCTTACAACCGCCACCAATTTCAAAAATGATTTCGCGGAGTGTTGTTCCCATTGGAACTTCAACAAGACCAGAGTTTTCAATCTTACCAGTTAAAGCGAATACCTTTGTACCCTTAGAATCATCATCACCAATCTTGTTGAACCAGTCAGCACCCTTTGTAAGGATTACAGGGATGTTAGCCCAAGTTTCAACGTTGTTGATTACAGTTGGTTCGCCCCAGAGACCAGACTGTGCTGGGAACGGAGGCTTTGGTGTAGGCATACCGCGTTTACCTTCGATAGAGCGGAGAAGAGCTGTTTATTAACTATATACGAATGCACCGGCACCAAGACGGATTTCAATATCAAAATCAAATCCAGATCCAAGAATGTTCTTGCCAAGAAGGCCAGCTTTCTTAGACTGTTCCATTGCAACTTCAAGACGATGAACTGCAAGTGGATATTCTGCACGAATGTAGATGAAACCTTTGTTTGCACCAATAGCACGACCACAAATAGTCATTGCTTCAAGGATTGAGTGTGGGTCGCCTTCAATTGTAGAACGGTCCATGTATGCACCAGGGTCACCTTCATCGGCGTTACATACAACATATTTAATGCCGTTCTTAGAAGTAGCTTTCATACCAGCTTCCCACTTAAGACCTGTTGGGAATCCGGCACCACCACGTCCGCGAAGACCTGACTTTTTGATTTCGTCAACAATCTGCTGTGGTGTCATTTCGAATAATGCTTTTTCAAGAGCCATGTAACCGTCGCGGGCAATGTATTCTTCCATGTTTTCTGGATTAATCTTACCGCAGTTACGGAGTACAATACGAAGCTGTTTCTTGTAGAATGGAATGTCTCCAGAATCAGCAATGTCTTTCTTAGTTGGATCATAAAGAAGACGTGGAACTTCACGACCCTTTACAATCTGTTCAGCAATAATGTCATGAGCATCTTCCGGTTTAACATTTACGTAGAAAGAATCTTCCGGAAGAACTTTTACAACAGGTCCTTTTTCACAGAAACCGAAGCATCCTGTTAATACAACCTGAACTTCCTTATCAACACCAAAAGCTTTTGCTTCTTTGATAAGGTTTTCATAAATCTGCTTAGAACTGCTTGATTCACAAGCTGAACCGCCGCAAACAAGAATAAAGTGTGAATATGCCATTCCTGTTCCCCTTACTTATTTGTAATAATGTCCGCAGCTGGACGATCAAGAATAAGGTTGTCAAGCAATTCATGTGCAACAAGATGTTTTTCAACAATGTCAGTTACGATAGGTGCTTTAACATTACCATAAATTACGCGTGGCATGCCTGGAACGATAACTTCAACAGTTGGTTCGTTTGCACACATACCCATACAACCTGTCTGGCGAAGAAGCACTGTAGCTCCCAGACCCTTTTTGTCAATTAAATCAACGAATGCATTGAAAGTTTCTTTAGCACCAGAAGCAATACCACATGTACCCATACCTACGATGATTTCAGTAGTTTTGCCGTCTGTGTCACGCTTTTCAATAGCACTTTTTACGTTTCCGCGAAGTTTGCGAAGTTCTTCAAGTGTCATTTGTTACTCCTCTTACCGCCTTTTACTGCGGTTTCTCCTGGGACTCTATAAACATCCGTAAAAACTTTATGCTTTCTACAGACTCCAAGTCGCCACCAAGAGCTTCTTGTATTTCTCTGCGGTTCAGGCGGTAATCCAGAACCGGATTTTCATTTTTCCGTTGGATCGTCATATCGTATTCACCGGGCAGTGTCATAATCTCTGCAAACAGGGCACTCAAGTCACCGATTGGCGGAGTGTCAATGTTCTCCAGATTAAACTGCATGAATACTCTGGTACCCTTACCAACTTCAGAAGTTATTTCCCACTTACCGTCAGTTTCCTGAGTCGTCTGAATCAGGAACGGAATACCAAGTCCAACCTTTCTGCCAGGATGTTTACCGTCAGTATAAAACGGATCTTTTGCACGGGCCAAAGTTTCTTCGTCCATGCCCTTACCGTCATCTACCAGCGTTACCGATAAAGTACCGGCAGTCTGCACAACATCAAGTGTAACAAGAGTTGCATGAGCCTCAACAGAATTCTGCGTAAGGTCAGCAATCATGTCGCACAAACTGAAATGCATGAATTATGCCTTGTATTTAGCGATAATACCTGCTACCTGGTTCTTAGTAAGCTTGCCGTATACATCACCATTAACTGAAATAACCGGAGCAAGACCACAACAACCGATACAGCGAACTGGTTCTACAGAGAAGAGTCCGTCTGCGGTAGAAACATCTTCAGCCTTAAGATTGAGCTGAGCACGTAATTCGTCAAGAATATCCTGACCACCCTTAAGGTAACATGCTGTACCAATACATACGCTGATTGCGTTCTTACCAGGCTTCTGTGTTTTAAAGAAGTGATAGAATGAGATAACGCCGAAGACACGAGCAGCTGGGATACCAGTGCGTTCTGCGACTTCCATGGCTGCCTCTTTTGAGATGTAGCCCTGTTCTTCCTGCACGTGGTGCAGAATCATAATCAAGTTACCAGGTTTATCTTTCCATTCTTTAATGAATGAAATCAACCCTGCCGAAAATCCGGCCTTGCTTGCGTTTGCCATATTTGTTTGTGACTCCTATTAATAGTTCCAATATTATAGAACAAATAATGTAAATATGCAAAAGTTTTACACGTTTTTAAATCGAATTTTTGCTTATATTTACTGAATTTATAAGAAATTCCGCAAATTTTTACGCGTTTGTGAAATAAATTCCAGCCATAAAAAAAGGGCCTCAGTTTATACAAAACCAATGCCCTTTTCGTTAAAAAAAATATATTTCAGTGTACAAAAATTACCACGAAATGCTGAATGTCTTTGCTTCGGAAAGTGTAAGTAAATCTACAACAGGAATTGTAAACGTAACTTTACTGCCGTTTGTCTTTACGTTTTTTGCGTCAGATAAAGCTGTTTTTGTTACGGCTTTTTTATCAGGAGCAATCATTGTAACAGTTAACAAGGCTGATGAAAGTTCTTTTGCAGTTTCATTTCCAAAGATAATTGCAATCAAATCTATGTAATCTTCTGAAGACATTTCATCTCCTGTAAGAACCGGAGCCATAAGAATGTCAGTCATTGCCTTTTCATCTTCAGGAAGAGTATTTACTACAGTCTGAACCAATGATGGAGAAATGATAAGCGTTAAATTCTTTGAGCCGCAGTTTACGAAATTTGCTATCTTCAGTCCGCCTGTATCAGAAACCATTTTCTGTTTTGCAGGAGGAAGTATCTTTCCTTTAATCGACACAGAATCTTTTGTGCTTACATTTACTTTACATTCAGTAAGGTCACTGTTTTTAAAAGCTTCTGTTATTTCCTTTTCTGAAAAAATCTGAATGTCATTCACTTCATTTCCAGCTGCTGCAGAAAGTGAAGCAATTGTCTTACCAAGAACTTCGCCAAGCTGTGTAGAAAATTCAACTGCCGTAGATGAATCTGATAAAGCTTCAACTTTTATCGAAGCCTTGCATCCGCTTACAACGCAGATCAATACTGATGAAAAAATAATTAATGTATTCCTAAAAAAACTCTTCATGATATTCATTATATAGAACAACAGATTATTTTCAAATGAATTCTTTTTTTGCTTTTTTATGGTATTCGTAATAAAATGGATGTATGCGGAGAAAAATAGCAGTTTTAATACAAGAAGTTTCCGTCGATTATACGCAGGAAGCTTTACAGGGAATTTATTCCTATTTCAATGACAAGGACGTAGACTTACTCATCTGTCAGACACGTGTTCCGAATACAGACCGTGGTTTTTTCGAAAAGAATTACTGGGCCTCTGTAAAGATTCTTGAATCAGAAAGCGTAGACACAATCATCATAATTACAGCAACATACTGTTCAACAATTTCTCCTGCATTACTTTCTGATTTTCTTTCTCCGCTTGCTGACAAAAAAATTATTTCAATCGGACTGCCACTTAATTTTCCTAAGTGCACTACAGTTTCTGTTTCATGCAAACAGTCATACTATGAAGTAATCAAACACTTGAAGGAAAAACATAACTGTAAGCATATTGCATTCATTTCTGCCAACCTTGAAAAGTCTCTTGAAGCACGAGAACGTTTTGAAGCATTCAGAGAAGGGCTTGAAGCAAACGGTCTTGAATTTAACAGTGACCTTATTTTCTACGGTGACTTTACTTACGGAACAAGTTATGACTCATTAAAGAAGCACATTCATTCAAAAGAAGACATTCACTTTGACGCAATACTTGCTGCAAACGACATGATGGCTTTTGGTGCAGTAGGATTCCTTCACGAAATGAACGTTTCAGTTCCCAAAGAAATTAAGGTTGTCGGCTACGATGACATTATGCAGGCAAGCAGTTCTGAACTTACACTTACAACAATCAGTCAGGAAATATTTTATCTTGGCAAAAAGGCTGCTGAACTTGCAGACGCAGCTTCACGCGGAGAACAGGTTCCTTCTTCTGCAGAAATACCTTCACGTGTAATCTACAGAAAGTCATGCGGTTGCAAAGATCTTAATCACGACAAGGAAGCACAGGAAAAGTTTGCGCAGAAAGGTGTAATTCTTAAAGACTCTGAAGATAAGCTGCTTGTTTCATACCTTCAGAACATTCACTCAATGGACAGAATATATTATCTTCTTGACCGCATTCAGGCAGAAGAAACGCTTGAAAAACTTTTTAAATCATTCGGTTCCATTTTACCGGCTGAAGAAATTTCAGGTATCGCTGTCTGTCTTTATGATACGCCGATTGTGTGCGAAGATATTGAAAACTTCAAGGTGCCGGAATCTGTTAAGCTTACACTTCTTCAGGACAACGAAGATCATGTCTACCTTAACAACATAAATAAAGAACTTCAAACAAAAGAAATTATTGTTCCTGAAAACTTTACAAAATCAGCCGGTCAATACATGCTTTCGCCAATCTTCTATGCTGACACTCACTACGGTTACTTTATCATCCGCATTAAGTCGCCTATGTTTAACTTACTCAGCATCTACATCAAGATTCTTTCGAATGCAGTTTCACAGGCTTATCAGTATACGCTTAAGGTTCAGGAAAATGTTTCTTTAAGCAAATCTTCTTACACTGATGTTTTAACTGGTATTTACAACAGACGCGGCATTATTGATTTTGGGCAGGATGCAATTGATTATTCGTTAAGCATTGGGGCAAACGGATGCGTTCTGTTTACTGATATGGATGGGCTTAAGAATATCAATGATACTTACGGGCACAGATATGGAGACATTGCAATACAGACGCAGGCTCAGGTTTTGCAGAGTTGTCTTCGTTCAAACGACATTATCGGTCGCTTAAGTGGTGATGAATTTGCTATTGTTTTACCAGGTATGTCTATTGATTATTTACCTACTCTTCGCGAAAAGGTCAGCATTGCCTGCAATTCTTTTTGCAAACAGAAGAATCTTCCTTTTGTAATCGACATGAGTATCGGAATGGTAGAATTTACTGCTGACAACAGGAATCTTGAGGTACTTCTGTCTTTAGCAGATAAGGAACAGTATATTGAAAAACGTAAGCATCATGAAAGAAGAAAAGACAAAATGTAAGCTTATTACTGTCTAACCTGATAATTCATTAACAGATTATCCATTTGTTCCTGAGTAATTATTTCTTCAACTTTTTTGAAATTATCTAAATTAACCTGCTTAAGTATACGGTCTATTTCCTCACGTCTTGCGTCAGGAATAGAGGAGATTGTTCCTGCAGATTTTCTATTAAATAATTTTGTTAACACTTTAAATTTCATCTCTCTTTGTTAAGTTAACGTTCTTACTTTGGAATTTAACGCAACTTTTACCATTTTCAAATAAGTTTCAGAAAAAATCAGTTTATTGTATTAAACAAAAAAAAACACCCTGATTCAATCAGAGTGTTTATATGGGCCGTGAGAGGATCGAACTCCCGACATTCTGGGTGTAAACCAGACGCTCGTACCAGCTGAGCTAACAGCCCTAAAAAAAAGCCGGCAGCTTCCTACTTTCCCGGAGAGCATCCAGTATCATCGGCGCAAGTGAGCTTGTCTTCCGTGTTCGGAATGGGAACGGGTATTGCCTCTCCGCTATGGCCACCGGCATTATTAACAGTGCCAAAGGTTGCATGCATCAAGAATTACCAGGCTGCATGTACCGTAATTACTCAGGAAAGGAAACTCTGTGAAGTTCCACATCAGGAAACGATAATATGGTCAAGCCTCACGACCTATTAGTACTGCTCGACTGAACACGTCGCCGTGCTTACATCTGCAGCCTATCAACCAGATGGTCTATCTGGGGTCTTCAGGAGGATTAAATCCTCAGGGATGTCTAATCTTGAGGTGGGCTTCCCGCTTAGATGCTTTCAGCGGTTATCCCTTCCGAACTTAGATACTCAGCACTTGCCCTTGGCAGGACAACTGATACGCCAGAGGTTCGTCCACTTCGGTCCTCTCGTACTAAAAGCAGCTCCTCTCAAACATCCATCGCCCATAACAGATAGGGACCGAACTGTCTCGCGACGTTCTGAACCCAGCTCACGTACCGCTTTAATTGGCGAACAGCCAAACCCTTGGGACCTGCTCCAGCCCCAGGATGCGATGAGCCGACATCGAGGTGCCAAAC
>JAZUKU010000036.1:0-2159 GCA_045643485.1 Treponema sp.
ATTCTTGTAACTCCAATAGACAAGGCAGCGCCAAAAGGAAGGCTTATTCTCCCTCAGCAGCAGGTAATCCGTGACTTGCTTGACAACGGTTCAGTTCCAATTATTACGCGTGACACTGAATTAAAATCAGTTCTGGAAAAAGCAGCAGGATTTGTTTCCTTAGTAATTACAGACAGTCAGGCATTTAAGAAAGTTTCTGAACTTGTTCCTTCTGACATTCCGCTTACTTCATTTTCAATACTTTTTGCAAGATACAAGGGCGATTTGAAAAAACAGCTTCAAAATGTTTCCGTACTCGACAGACTGAATGACGGTGACAGAATACTTATTTCAGAAGGCTGTACTCATCACAGACAGTGCGGCGACATTGGTACGCAGAAAATTCCTTTGTGCATAAAACAGTATTCCGGAAAGGACGTACAGTTTGAATTTACTTCAGGCATTTCATTTCCTCAGAATCTTTATGATTACAGATTCATCGTTCACTGCGGCGGATGCATGCTTAACGATATGGAAATGAAAAGCAGAATCAGTCAGGCAGAAATACAAGGCATTCCTTTTACAAATTACGGCATGGTTCTTGCAAAAACTTCAAGCATTCTTGACCGGGCAGTAAAGCCTTTACTTAACACATTATGAATTCACAAAACGAACGGCTTCTTGCAAAAAGCAAGCACAGTCATTTAATTGACAGCATTGGAACGCTTACAAAAGAACAGCTTACTGAACTCATTTCTTTTTACACACAGGAAGATTTTCTTTACGCAAGACAAAAGGCATCTGATTCAGCAAGAAAAACTTTTGACAGCAAAGTATACATCCGTGCCCTGATTGAATTTTCAAACTACTGCAGAAACAACTGCCTCTACTGCGGAATCCGAAGGGACAACAGAAACGTAACTCGTTACAGGCTTTCTCCAGAGCAGATAATCGAATGCTGCAGACAGGCCCGCTCACTTGACATAAAGACATTTGTCCTGCAAAGCGGCGAAGATTTATTTTATACAGACAGCATAATGTACAGCTTAATCAAAGTCATTAAGAAAGAATTTCCTGACTGCGCAGTAACACTTTCTACAGGCGAAAAATCTCTTGAAACATACAAGGCTTACAGACACGCCGGTACAGACAGATTTTTACTCCGTCACGAAACTGCAGACAAAGTTCATTACGAAAAGCTTCATCCAAGTGAAATGAGTTTTGAAAACAGAATCTCATGCCTTAACAATTTAAAGTCACTAGGCTTCCAGACAGGCTCCGGTTTTATGACAGGCTCCCCTTTTCAGACACCGCAGAATATTGCAGAAGACATTCTTTTTCTAAAGCAGCTTAATCCGCAGATGATTGGAATAGGACCTTTCTTACCGCAGCATGATACGCCTTTTGCAGACTGCAGCGCAGGTTCAGCAGAACTTACGCTTTTACTTATTTCGGTTTTACGGCTTCTGTTTCCGGATGCACTTATACCTGCAACAACAGCTCTAAGTACGGCACAGAAAGACGGCTTTGTTCAGGGAATACTTAGTGGCGCAAATGTAATAATGCTTAATGTAACGCCTAATGACTTAAGAAATCAGTACAGTCTTTACGACAACAAGAATTCACTTTCGCACGATGACACTACTTACCTTAACGAACTTTCGCAAAAGCTCAATGAAAACGGATATGAATTCAGTTTTGAAAAAGGAGATTTTGTAAAGCATTATGGATAAAAGCAAATCAAAAAATCCGGCTCTTAATACATTCATCAAATCCTCAGTTACATTTATTTTATTGCTTATCGTTTGGGCAGTTGTTTCCAGAATGAATGTTTTTTCTGCATTCGTATTTCCTTCTCCAAAAAAAGTTTTCACGGCTTTTGTTACAATGACTCGCTCCGGTGAACTTCTACGGAATTTAACTGCAAGCTTAATCCGAGTAATAACAGGCTTTTTCATTTCCTGCATTCTTGCATTTGTTTTTGCTGTAGCTGTAAGTTTTTTTCCTTCACTAAAGCAGTGGCTTAAAGGCATTTTCGAATATTCACGCAATGTTCCGCCGATAAGCCTTATTCCGTTACTAATACTCTGGTTTGGAATCGGCGAACTGTCAAAGCTTATCGTAATAGTCCTTGCTTCATTCTTTCCAATTTACATGAATTTCGTTTCAGGAATTGCTGA
>JAZUKU010000037.1:0-3230 GCA_045643485.1 Treponema sp.
CTTAACAAGAAGTTCATTCTTCATTTCTGCGGCAATTGAAGTAAAGCCTGTCATGCATCCGTAAACTGCAAGCGCTGTGTGAAGCGGATTAAGGCAAGTTGTTACCTTCATTGTTTCAGTTCTGTTGACTGTAGTGCGGTCAGTCATGTAGACACCTGCTTTTTCAAGAGGAGGACGACCGTTAGGGAATGAATCTTCTATTACCAAATAGCGTGAAACTTCTGCGTTAACAAAAGGTGCTATGTATGTTTTTCTGGATGTAATTACGGGAGCAATGTCTGTTATGCCGAGGGATTCAATTGTTTTCTGAACTGATTCAGAAGGACGCGGTGTAATTTTATCTATCATGCTCCAAGGGAAAGTAACTTTTGACGTGTCAGAAAGCCAGTCGAGAAATGACGGTTCAGCAAAGCCTTTTTCTACCCATGCCCTGGCAATTTCCATAACAGAAGCCTGAAGCTTTTCGCCGTTGTGCGAACAGTTGTCCATGCTTGCAAATGCTACAGGGAATTTGCCGTTGATAAAGCGGGTCAACGCAAGAGCAGTTATTACAGACATTGCATGTTTCGGCTGAGAAGGACCGTTTTCAATATCAGAAACAACTACAGGAAAATAAGCTCCATCGATTCCTCGCAGGGCGTATCCTTTTTCGGTAATCGTAAATGAAACCATCTGGAGCGACGGAGAAGAAAATATTTCCGTTAAGCGGCGCCAGTTGTCCTTATTTGATGAATCAGCAGCAACAGCCTCCCCTACGGAAGAAACGATTTTCTTTTCAAGGGAACCGTCTGCATGCATTAAAACAAGAAAAGTCTTGTTGTCATAAGGCTTGTATATTTTATCAATGATTTCGTAATCAAAAGTATCACTTGCAATAATGCCTGATTTCTGAAGGCCTTCATTCAAAAGTGTCTGCTGGATGTCTGCTATGAATCCACGGAAAATATTGCCTGCTCCGAAATGAATCCATACAGGATTTTCCTTAGTGTATTCGACCATACTGTCAACATCAAAGCGTGGCAGTTCTACACCTTCTTTTGCCCATTCATTAATCTGCTTATTCATTTGTCCATCTCCAAATAGAATCTGCGGGGCTTTACGGGAAATTTATAATAATTACCCTCAGTCTCTTATTCTAACATACTAGTGTATAAGTGTCATAAAAACAAGTATTATTTGCAGAATTATAGTGAATTCTTAATATTTAGTGAATGATTTTTAAGGAAACCTTCGATTTTCAGTACAAATCAACAATTACGTTCTGGTAACCGGCTGTCATAAGGAAAACAGTTACAAGTTCCTTTGAGCGCAGATCAGCTTCTGAAAGGAATCCGGAGTGAATTATACGTTCCTCGCTAAGCTCCATGCCCTTTTCTATTTCAGTAAATATTTCTTCTGTAGTAATTGGAATGAAGATGTTCTGCTTTTCGTCAAAAACTTCCTGTTCAATAATGCCGTTGCCAAGTATTTCTGAATGCGGTATCAGTGCCTTTACAGTTTTGCCGTCTTCTGAAAAATCAAGCTTTATGCGTGAAGCATCCTGTATTCCTGCCCTTATTACGCCTGTGTATTTAACTATGCTGTATGATTTGGCAAGGCCTGCAACTGCAGACTTCTTTATGGAAACAATGTCGCTGTATGTATTTTTGTAAACCGTTAATTCTGCAACCTTTTCAATCTGGTTCGATACGGAAACACGTTTTTTTTCAATCTGAATGGATGTAAGTTTTTTCCAGCCGAAATATGCTGCTGCGGCAAGGACTGCGGCTGCGGCGAGTATAACTGCAATTTTAATCAATATCTTTACTGCTTTCTTCATTATTTAAATAATACTCTATTTTAAAAACTTTTCAAATTTTCTTGTTTTTTAGGGGGATTTTTTATATTTTATAAAGGTATGCCTGTGTTTGCGGGCATTAATAAAAAACTGGAAATTAAGCAGACTGATTTACCGTTCTGTGTGTTTCCAAGGGAGTTTTTTTGATGGACGAAAAAGGAAAGTCTTTCGCAAAAAAATTATTCAGGCCTTCTTCACTGATTGCAATTGTTCTCGTAATTGTTGCACTCTGGGGCTTAAGTACGGGATTCTTTGTTGTTGACCAGGCTGAACAGGCTGTCATTACAAGATTTGGAAAATACTACAAGACGCTTGGTCCGGGGCTTCAGTACAAGCTTCCGTTTGGTTTTGACAAGAAATACATTGTTCCTGGAAGCAAGGTTGTTCAGACAGAACAGTTCGGTTACAAGACAATAAAATCTGGTACCACAAATCAGTATCTTAACGGAATTACTTCTGAATCAACTATGCTTACGGGCGACCTTAATATCGTAAATGTTGAATGGATAATTCAGTACAGGATTTCTGATCCGCGTGCATGGCTTTTTGCGGTACAGGAAAAGGAATCTACTATCCGCGACATAAGCCGTTCCGTAATAAATACACTTGTAGGCGATCGTGCTATTCTTGACGTAATGGGAACTGAACGTCAGCAGATTGAAACTCAGGCAGTAAGCATGATGAATGAACAGTTTAATCAGCTTGGAATGGGAATCAACGTATTTGCAGTTAACCTTCAGAACATTGTTCCGCCGGAAGGTGTTCAGTCTGCATTCGAAGATGTAAACAAGGCAATTCAGGATATGAACAGATTCATCAACGAAGGTAAGGAAAACTATAACGCTGAAATACCTAAGGCTAAAGGAGAAGCAGACAGACAGGTTCAGGTTGCTCAGGGTTATGCTTCTGAACGCGTTAACAAGGCTAAGGGTGACGTTTCAAGATTCAATGCAGTTTATGATGAATACAAGAAAGCTCCTGAAGTTACAAAGAAACGTCTTTATATAGAAACTATGGAAGAAATATTTGCAGGTGAAGAAGAAAAGCAGACTCTTATTGACGGTGAACTTACAAATATCCTTCCGGTAAAAAATCTTAATGGAAAGAATAACTAAGGAGGATGACGATGAAAAAATCAACTAAAGCATATATCAGACTTGGTCTTATTGCACTTGTAGTAATCCTTCTTTACGCACTTGGACCGTGTTATGTAATCAACGAAGGTAACCAGGCAGTTGTTACACGTTTCGGTCAGATTGTTGCTTCACACACAGAAGCAGGTCTTTACGTAAAAATGCCTTTCATTGATGAAGTTACGATTTATCCGCGCAAGGTTCTTTCTCTTGACGGCGACAACGAACGCATTCCTACTAAGGAAAACCAGTTCATCATT
>JAZUKU010000038.1:0-13787 GCA_045643485.1 Treponema sp.
GTTGCTATGCATGAAACAATAGCAATAATCAGTTCTAAAATCATAGGTAAGCCTCCCGTTATCGTATTTCAGCAAAGCTGATAGAGTCCGGGAGATAACCGCCTTCTAATCGGGCAAATCCACTTTAAATATACTATAATTAATTAAAGTAAACAAGTAAATTGTATTATAGAATATAAGAGTATTGAAAATCAGACAGTAACATTTTTGGAGTTCTTCCTTGTTACAATAAATGCTGGTAGACAGACTGCTTTTAGGAAATACTGACGTTTCCTTCCTGGTCGCTTTAACAGTCTGTCTTACCTGCTTTTCTGCTTGTCGATACGCTTTCTTTATTGATATACTAAGATATTACAGATAAACTGGAGGGCGTATGTTCCGCGAAATAAAAAACACTCTTGTATTTACAAAAGAGCATGAAACTTTAAAGATTGAGCCATGGGGAAAAAATTCGTTAAGAATCCGTTCAACTGTTAATGCTGAATTTACTAAGAATGACTGGGGCTTAACAGAAAAAGTAAAGTCTTCAAAAGCAAAAATTATTATTGACGGACAATATGCTTCTGTAAAAAACGGTTCGCTCGAAGCAAAAATCAATGACAACGGAATACTTTCATTTTACAAAAACGGTCAGCTTATTTTGAGCGAATATTTCCGTTCGTATGATCCAAGGGCAAGCAAAGAATCAATCTGTTTAAAAATAAAGGCACGTGATTTCAAGGGAATTGTTGGCGGAGACTATAAGCTTAGCGTAAGATTCAATCCAAATGACGGCGAAAAGATTTACGGTATGGGTCAGTACCAGATGCCTTATCTTGACTTAAAGGGCTGCTGTCTTGAGCTTGCGCAAAGAAATTCCCAAATTTCAATACCATTTTACGTTTCGTCTTTAGGATACGGCTTTTTGTGGAACAATCCTGCTGTAGGACACGCTGATTTTGCAAAGAACATGACTGAATGGATAGCAGAATCAACTTCGCAGATGGATTACTGGATTACCACAGAAGATACTCCTGCTAAAATACTTGAAAACTATACGGCTGCAACAGGACGCGCTCCTGTAATGCCATCAAAATACTACGGTTTCTGGCAGTGTAAATTGCGCTACCGTACACAAGAAGAAGTTCTTACTGTAGCAAGAAAATACAAGGAATTAGGTATACATCTTGATGTTATGGTAATAGATTTCTTCCATTGGCCAAGACAGGGCGACTGGGGCTTTGACAAGGAATATTGGCCGGATCCAAAAGCAATGTGCGATGAGCTGCATTCTATGGGTACAGAAGTTATGGTAAGCATTTGGCCTTCTGTGGACAAAAAGTGTACCCATTATGCTGAAATGAAAGAAAAAGGCTATCTTATCCGCACAGAAATGGGTACAGATCAGACATACGATTTTAACGGTGACTGTCTTACATTCGATGCAACTAACCCTGAAGCACGCAAATATCTGTGGAAAATATGCGAAAAGAATTACGCAAAATACGGAATAGACATCTTCTGGCTTGATAACGCTGAACCTGATTACAATGTGTATGATTTTGGCAATTACCGCTATTATATGGGTACAGCTTTGTCATGCAGTAATCTGTACCCAAAACTGTACTCACAGGCATTCTTTGACGGAATGACTAAATCCGGTAAGAAAAACTTCATAAATCTTGAGAGAAGCGGCTGGGTTGGTTCGCAGAAGCTTGCACAGGTTTTGTGGAACGGTGATGTTCAGTCAACATGGGAATGTTTGCGCGATTCTGTTGTAGAAGGAATTAACATTGGCTTAGCAGGTATTCCGTGGTGGACAACAGATATAGGCGGTTTTATGAATGGAAACGTAAATGATCCGGCATTTATTGAACTGTTGGAAAGATGGTTTGAATTTGCGGTCTTTACGCCAGTATTAAGGCTTCACGGTGACAGGGACCCGCATGACATTCCGCCATTAGACAAAGATCCGGAAAGAGGATACGGTGGCGGCTATCTGTTTACCGGTCAGCCAAACGAAATATGGACTTACGGCGAAGAAGCACAGAAGATTATGGAAAAGCAGATAAAGCTTCGTGAATCTCTTAAGCCATACATTGGATCTATAATGAAAGAAGCTTCGAAGAACGGCAGTCCGTTGATTCGTGCAATGTTCTACGAATTCCCTGAAGACGAAAAATGCTGGGATTTAACAGACCAGTATATGTTTGGACCGGAATATCTTGTTGCTCCAGTATTAACGGCCGGCTGTAAGGAAAGAAAAGTTTATCTTCCGCAGGGCAAATGGAAAAACATTTACTCAGGCGAAATTACTTCAGGCGGAAAAACGATTACTGTAAAAACACCGGTTGATATGATTCCAGTTTTCCAGAAAATCGTTGCTGAAAAAAAATAATATTTATAAATGGAATTTTGATTTGATGCGAAAAATATTTTTTTGTTTAACAATTATTGCTGCTTCTGCATTTTGTTTTGCTCAGGAAAGTCTTTGTTCTGTTGAAGATGAATACTTTCAGTTTTTAAATCTTCAGGGTTTAATCGAATCACCGACACTTAATTACAAAACTCTTTCTGATTCAGAATGGAATTGCGAAGGAATAGAAGATGAACAGAATGTGTGGAAAGAAAATAATCTTGGAACAAAATACATTTTATTTTCACCGCAGGCTTTATCACAGAACTTTTTTGTTAAAGGATTGAATCAAAAAGTTGCAGTTAAGATTTATTCTCCTGACTGGTATAGTTCCGTTAATACAGCAGCTCCTTTTGGACAGAACGATGGTGCACTCTGGCAGGGAAGAGGATACAACACAAGCTTAACGACGGGCGTAAGGGTTGAAGCATACGGCTTTGAACTTACAGCAAAACCGCAGGTTAGTTTCAGTCAGAATAAATATTTTGAAATAATGGATTCTCCAATAAGCGAATACGGATATTTCTGGGGATACGGAGTTGACGCACCGCAGCGTTTTGGAGATAAGCCTTTCTGGAATTTTGACTGGGGCGACACTGAAGCAAGATTTACCTGGCATACATTTACTTTAGGATTTGGAACACAGGCAATATGGCTTGGACCTGCAAAAGAAAATCCGTTGCTCTTTTCAAACAATGCAGCAAGCTTTCCAAAATTTGATATAGGTCTGCGAAAAACAAAATTAATAATTCCTGGTGTTAACTGGAATGCCGGCGAAATAGAAGGACGCTGGTGGATGGGAAAACTTTCTGAATCAGATTATTTTGATTCGAATCCGGACAATGATTTTAGAAGGATATTTGTTCTTAATTTATCATATGCTCCTTCATTTATTCCTGGCTTTACCATTGGTATTACAAAGGTAACATTAACACAATGGCTCGATAATAGTCTTAAATACTTAAATCCTTTTTACAACGACAATGCTGAAGAAGACCAGAAAGCAGCATTTACTTTTGACTGGAAGCTTCCTTCTTCACAGTTTGAATTGTATTCAGAAGTAGGTATTGATGATTACACAATGGATGGAAAACGGGGACTTTACGGTTACTTACGCTATCCGTTCCATTCAATGACAAGTACTGTTGGTTTACGTAAAGATTTTAAAATTGCAAATGACAACGAAAAACATCTTCTTGTTGATTTTGAATTCAATACAACGGAAATGTCGCAGGATTTTCAGTTTCAGTGGCCGTATAATTTTGGTTTTCATAGTGTAATAAAACAGGGTTATACAAATGAAGGTCAATGGCTTGGTTCAGGAATTGGTTACGGCGGTAATTCACAGAAAATTACATTTACTTATTACAGACCTTATGGTTATACAAAAGTAATCTTTGGAAGAAATAATCCGGATAATAGCTATATTTTTGGTAAATCAACTAAATCTCAAAATGCAGCAAATGGTGTTAATAATTCCGATGGTTACTTTACATCATATAAGGCAAATTTTTATGCTGGAATTAAAGGATGCTATTTTGTAACAAAATCATTTATAGTATGTCCGGGCTTTACATATGACCTTATTATTAATCCATTATATGAAAAGCGTTATACTGACGAATATAAATTTTACTACGATCATAATTTTATAATAACAATGGAGTTAAAATATCAGTTTTAATTTATGACAAACGAAGAATTACGAAACATTCAGAAAATGGATTTTTACGTTCTCAAAGAAATTAAAAGAGTTTGCGAAAAAAATAATATTCCTTACTTTTTAATTGGCGGAACACTTATTGGTGCAATAAGGCACAAGGGTTTTATTCCGTGGGATGACGACATTGATATAGCAATGCTGCGTCCTGATTTTGAAAGATTTCTTGAAGTATGCAAAACAGATTTGGGACAGGAATTCTTTTTGCAGACACCGCTGAACGAAAGTAATTGTGCTGACTATGGACTTGCGCGAATAAGGTTGAACGAAACAAAAATAATCATAGAATCTAGAAAGAGTGCAAAGCTTCACGAAGGATTTTATGTAGAAGTATTTCCTTACGATAAGCTTCCTGATAACAAAATATCGCAGTTCTTCTACGGCAACTGGTTCCCTGTATTAAAACGCGTTTATGCAATCCGCAAAGGCTATAAGCCTCATCCAAGAACATTGTACGCGCGTGTTGCAGTAAATTTCTTCAACGCATTACTCAAGCCTGTTTCCACAGAAAAGCTGAAAAAAAAGCTTGATTCATATCACTTAAAGTATGCGCAGAAGAATACAAAAAAATTATTCCTGTTAAGCGGTGCGTGGGGTTACAAACGCGAATCACATCCGGTAGAAAGATTTGCTCAATTTACAACAGCAGAATTTGAAGGCGAAACATTCACTATACCAGCAGACTATGACGGATTTTTAAAAGAGCAGTACGGTAATTATATGGAACTTCCGCCTCCAGAAAAAAGAGTTAATCATCACAAAATAATTGAAATGGATTACGGTAAATACGAATATTTGCTAAAATAAAAAAAGGATTGTTTATGAAAAGAGTAATTACATACGGAACATTTGACCTTCTTCATTACGGACATATCAATTTATTAAAGAGGGCAAAAGCTTTGGGTGACTATCTGATTGTTGCCCTTTCTACAGATGAATTCAACTGGAACGAAAAGCAGAAGAAATGCTACTTCAGTTACGAAAAAAGAAAGGCACTGCTCGAAGCAATACGTTATGTAGATTTAGTTATTCCGGAAGAATCCTGGGAACAGAAACAGACTGATGTTAAGGAATATCATATTGATACTTTTGTTATTGGCGATGACTGGAAAGGCAAATTTGATTTCTTAAAGGATCAGTGCGAAGTAGTTTATCTTGAGCGTACACCGGAAATTTCTACAACTAAAATCAAAGAAGACATGGGAAGCAGATGATGAGTGCTTCAGTAAGCAATAAACACAGATATACTTCTTCAAGACTTAATCATATTTTATCAAGCATACCGTTTGCGTTTAAATCACTGTTCTGTAAGCGTGACAAAAAATTAATTGTGTTCTGCGCAATGCACTGCGATACATTTGTTTCCAATTCAAAATTCCTGTTCCTTTATTTTTTAAAGAACAAGCCTGAATATACAGTAAAGTTTGTAATCAATAATGATGAACTTCGTCAGGAACTTACTGCGGAATATGGTGATTACTTTATTGATACAAGAACAAAGGAAGGAAAAGAAATTGCAGTTCGTGCAGGAGCATGGGTTGTTTCTTGGCTCGATTTGCCTATTGGCGGACTGTTTCTGAACTTCAGGCGTTATGTACTTCACCTTGGACACGGCACTCCGTTAAAGGGTCTTGGCATGACTGAAAAAGACGGCAAGCTTATCAAGAAACTTTACTACAAGCTTAACAACACAAACCTTACCTGTTCACTCGCAGCTTCTGAATGGCTCAGCACAATTATTTCTGCGTGCATGGGTTATTCAAAAAAGCACATACTTGTTTCGGGACAGCCGCGCAATGATGCCTTGTTTGCAGAACCGCTTGATGTTCCGGAAATAGATAAAACTAAATTCAATATTCTTTATGCACCAACATGGCGTCAGTATGCAGAAGTAAAATTATTTCCGTTTGCAGATTTTGATTTGCAGAAGATGGATTCATTTCTTGGCGAAAATAATATGAACGTTTTCATTAGAATGCATCCGGCGTATGAAGCTTCTGTTCCAAAAGAAATGCTTGAATGCAAAAACATCTGTCTGTTTCAGGCATCAAAATATCCTGAAGTAATGGATTACCTTAACTGCTTTGATTCTTTGATAACGGATTACTC
The DNA here is from genome assembly GCA_045643485.1 of Treponema sp. Lineage (GTDB taxonomy): Bacteria > Spirochaetota > Spirochaetia > Treponematales > Treponemataceae > Treponema_D. Next base: position 6,225 of record JAZUKU010000038.1, read on the forward strand.
TTCAATCTATCTTGATTACATGCTGCTTGAAAGACCGATTGTTTTTCTTCCTTACGATTACGAAGATTACGCAAACTCCGTTGGCTTTACAATGGATTATTTTGAAAATACACCGGGCCTAAAGCCGGACACATTCGACGGTTTTATAAAAGTGCTTGAAGAAATAAAAAATCAGCCGGAAAGAAGCATCCAGCTGATTAAAGAGTTAAATCCTAAACTGAATATTTTAACAAAAGACAGCTGCAGTTATCTTGCAAAAGTCATTATTGATAATTTGCAAAACTGAACATCTTGAATCCTACAGATACAACAAAACCGTGTAATGTAGGATATTCAGAAGTATTTATCTTGTGATACGGTGTCTTTTCGTCCATACCGCCTTCACTTCTTGTCCAGTAGTCGTAAATGTATCCTGCAGAAACATAAAGCTGCAGAGGGAACTTGTGTCTGTTAAAATCATATGTTGCGTCAATTTTTATAATGTTGCTCCACTCGTAGGCACCGTCATGCAAAAAGTATTTGTTGTAAATGTCTCTGTCACCTGTTGGTAATTCTGACCAGATGCTGCTTCCGCGAACCTGGCCTGAACCGTAATCAGCACCGTGTCTTATGAACTGATATTGTAAGCCCAGGCCTAATGCCGGTTTAAGTTTAGAATCAATTCTTAAGAAAAGTTCATCTGAATTTGGCTGAAGGTAATATCCTAAGCTTGTTCCGTTATTTACATAAGATTCACTCAAGTAGTGATCGTAGTATGGCTGTTTTCTGATTGCCTGATGTGTGTAGCAGTAAGGTTCAACTTTTGTGTAGCGCAAAGAAACTGTTGTAAACGGAAGCCACGGAATGTTTGCCTTGGCACCGCCCTGGTAAGCATACATCATTCTTGTTTTTGTAAACGGATTGTGGTGGAATGAATAAGCTTCATCGAGGAACAAAGATGCCCATACTGAACCAATTCCAGGTATTGTGCCCTTAATGTCACCGAATAAGCCTAAGTTATCATAGTCACCGACAAGGTTCTGGTAAACAACACTGTCGATAAGCGGGTAAAGATATCCTAAGTCAAAACGCTTTGGCCATATTGCGCTGCTTCCAAAGTCAAAGTGTAAATGAGTTGTGTCTGCGTTTACCATTGCCAGAGAAATTGCATTGTGGAAGAAATAAGAATCTACTGTTGTATAATCTTTTGCCCTTCCGTCAGGTTCATCTTCATCAAGCAAATACCATGCGTTGTGGTTTATATAATCTGCATTTGGAAATTCAAGGAATCCTGTTAAAGTAGAAAATGAAAGCCAGTCAAGAATGTTTACGTTGGCATCAAGTGCAAGAAATGGAGCTGCCTGCATGTTAAGTACAAGACTGCTTCCTTCATCCATTGCGGCCCATTCCCTGTCAACGCGGGCCATTCCAATGTTAACACGACCGTCAAGGAATTCAGTGCGTAAATCTCCGTACATGCCGAATCCCATTGAGTTAACGTTAGGCCATCCTTCCAAACCGCTGCCGCTTATATTTGACAGATAGTAAATTGAGCCGTCCCATTTTTTCTTATACGAATAAGGCAATACGTTAAAGTTGCGGAAAGTGTTGATTGTTCTTTTAAATTTTCTATCTCCAGGAACACGGTTTCCTTCTTCATTTCTGTAAAGCCAGTCATTGTTATACCACCAGTAACCGATTTCGTAATCGCTGCCGGTCTGCTTTAATTCCATTTTGGTAAGGCCAATGTATCCTGTTGAGCGGTAAGAAACGTATTTTCCTAAATCTCCAAAGAATTCAAAGTTATGGAAAAGTTCGTATCCTGTAGAATTATTTTCCTTTTCATTATACAAGCCGGATGAAACAAAACCTTCTGTTGTATTTGCAAACGTAAAGCTTGTCGGGAATTTTTCGTCATTCTTTTCAAAACGCAAAGACATTTTCTTTAAGTCGAGACCTGCTTTGTGTTCATAGCGTGACAGATAAAACTCTACGATTTCTTTTTCATTTTCATTGCAGACATTTTTAATATCCTGCAGACGTGAAATAATGTATTGTTCTGTATAAGGCTTTGTGTTTATAAGCTTGCAGTAACCTTTTTCCTGAGCAATAGACAGGAATTTGTATACATCTTCGCCAAGATCAACTGTAGTATGTGTCTGTGCAAAGAGCGGAAGTAAAATAACAGAGCATAATAAAGCACATAAAATTCTTTTCATAAACGTTCCTTTATTTGTTTATTAATCAAACAATTTATATTGTAATGAAAGAGCGAGTTCTACGCCACTTTCTTTTTCATTTTTAACATGATTATTGTTTACAACATAAGTATAAACAAATTTCCCGTTAACAGTTAATTTTGTGGTAATTGCATAAGAAGTTTTTAAGCAGAACTGATTTGTTATTACAGGAATACCGGTAATGCTTAAATCAATTGCCTGTTCGTATAATTCATCGTATGTTTCCGGATAGCCTTTCTGTATTAAGTAATACAATACTGATGGATAATATGAATATGCTTTTTTCTTAGAATCGCCTTCTGTCCATTCGTAAGTTTCATTGAACATATCAAAATCATTATTGCCATTTGCAGAGATTACATAATCAAATTCGCATTCAAGTTTTTTATTTGGTTTGTAATTGATTTTAAATTGTCCGGCAAGACAGTCAGGGCCAAACGGTGTACCAATCCATGAGTAAACAGATTGTTTTGTCTGCATGTCAGTTCTTACTCTGTAAAGTGAAGAAGAAGGTACCTGTTTAACATAAAGATATGGCGAAGTAAAAATACCTTCGGCAGCAAAATTAAATGCGCTTCTGTCTTTAAGATAAAGATTATATTCTGCACCAGCCTGTACACCAAGTGAATTAGGATAATAGCGTCCTCTTGCCTGAGCGCGTTCGTAAGGAAGCTGAAGTTCTACCTGGCTGAACAATGTGTAGAATCTTGTGTTCTTTACAGGAAGAAATTCAAGCATTGCAGCAAAGTAAGCACAGTAATTTGTTTCTCTGTAAATATCATAATTGTCTTTATATTTACCTGTGCTGTCTGGTGTTGAAACATCAGCACGTCCGCCATACTGATGCATGAAAACAAGCGGATTGAAATATCTTAACTGCAATGGATTTGCTACAAGAGTTCCTTCGATAACTGAAAACTTAAATTTCTTGAAAAGCCTTATGTCATACTGATGAAGGTACATAAAGCGGTCAGTATTATCTCCCTGGAATTCATCCATACGGTTTGAACTTACATGAACCAAATCAAATGAATACTTGAGGAAATTCGAGAAAAGAGAAAATTCAGTATAAGAATCAGTTTCAAATGTTTTGTTGAAGATAAGGCTTCCTGTTAAAGTATCGCCTATAGTTTTTCCCTGTTTGCCAATGTGCAGATTGTAACCCCATTTGTCAAAAGTTTTTCCTGTTGAGCCATAAGCGTATGTCGGGAAAAAATATTCCAGGTCTTTAATCTTAAGCGGGATGTTCGTAAAGTTATCATCCTTCTGCATTGCAATGTGATTTTTTCCCAGGAAGAAATCCGACTGTATTGAAAAAAGATTTCCAAAACCAATGCTTGTTGGAGCAGAAAGCACATTGTCCTTAAAGTAAGTATAATTTGTCCATGGAATGTTTTCGTTAGATTTGTAATATCCTTCAACAGTTACTTTTGGATCAATGTAAAACTGAACGACGTCTTCGGTTAAGAAATTTACTTTTCTGTTTAACCGAGAATCAAGTTCATCATAAAAAACTTTTGCCTGTTCTGAAAGAGAATCATAATCGATCTGATTAAGATACATCTTTAATTCACCGGCAGAAATAGGAGTGTTCTGTGTAAAGAAAAATACCTGAGTTTCCATCTGCAGCTGTTTTGCAGTTAAGTAAATATCAGAATCAGGATTGAATATTTGAGTGTCATTAATTACTTGTGAAAAAGCATGTAATGTAACAGAGGATACTAATAAAAGAATACAGATAAATCTTTTCATAATTTTAAATTTAGCAAAAATAAATAATATTGTTAATATAAGAACGGGTTTCCAAAGATATGTATCTTAATGGAAACCCGTCTATCCAAATGGAATGATAATTTAAATTATTTAGAATTTTCCGCCGCCAAGAGTTGCAGAAAGTTTTAATGAAACAACAGGATCTTCGTCCCAGTCTGTAAATGTTACGTAAGGTCCGCCGCTGACAGTAAAGTTCTTGAACGGAGTCCAGTTGAGCATTGCAGAGAACGTTGCTGTAGATAAGTCTGTAGGTTTTACATTGTAAGCGCCAAGCATTGCCTTAAACATGGCAGGTAATTCTTCTTTTCCAAAATTAACCATACCGAATACTGTTGCAGTCAAGTCTGTCGTTCCAAAGATGCGTCCGAAGTTTGCAGCAACAGCAATATTGTGGCCTTTGGTAAAGTAATTGTGTGCAAGGTCAGAAGTTGCCATGTTCATTAATGAAATATCCTTTGCGTCATAACCATCGTAGTAATACTGTCCCATTAAAGTAATTGACGGTGTTTTCCAGTAATAGCTTGCTCCGGCTGTGAGAAGGAAATAATTTGATTTGTCATCAAAAGAAGTATCCTTTTTCCATTCGCTTGCTGTTCCGTACTGGTAAACTGCTTCGCCAAATACGCTTACTTTTCCAAACAGTGAACCGCTTGCAGTAAGCATTGCTTTTGGTGAATCATGATATTTCCACAAACCGCCAATGCCTAATTCCCAGCCGCCAAAAACTAAATCTGCTTTACCGGCAACTGCAGTTTCTTTAGCAAGTGTTGTTGTTCCGGCAGTATAGTTTGTTGAAGGAATTACGTAGAACCACAAACAGTTCTGTGAACCAGGGAAAGTAATCTGTGTTCGCAGGTTAAGGCTTCCGTCAACCTGAGCGTCTGTATTTTCAGGATCGATTGAAGAAGTATTTATCATGTCAGAAACAGGGCTGAAGAAAAGGCCTGTTCCCCAAGTAACTGTGTGCTTACCAAAGCGGAAGAAAACTCTGTCTGCTGCAGAAAAGTCTGTGAACAATTCTTTTAAGACAAGGTAATCTGTTACGCTTGTAGTTACGTCTGTTGTGTATAAAGTAGTTTCGCCAAAAGTTTTTGATGTAGTCTTTGCAGAAGAAACTGCTGTTGTGCTGAACGGATAAGCAAAGCCGAATTTTGTATACATGCGGAGTGTCTGTGAAGGGCGGGCGTCAACTGTTAAAAGAGCTTCTGCCTGAGGAGTAAGTTCAGTGTCAGCAATGTTGTCGCCTAAATCAGTCTGTTCCTGATATAAAACTGTTGAAGTAGAAATCTTTGTTGTAAAAGTTCCGCCGATTTTTATACTGCCGTTTTCAAAAAGTTCTCCGTGTTTTAGTGAATCAGAAGAGCCAGTCTGTGTTTCGGTTATGTCTACAATTCCGTCGTCAAAAAACAAATCATCGTCGCTTGAGCCAAACAGTGCGTCTTCGCTGAACGGGTCGTCAGTTGAGCCGAACAATGCTTCTTCACTGAATGAGTCATCTGTTGAGCCAAACAGTGCGTCTTCATCAAACGAATCGTCGCTTTGCGCAAAAAGTATGTTTGTTCCTAAAAGCAAAAGTCCCGCAGTTAGCAGGAATATTTTTTTCATATAGTCTCCTTCTTAAAAAAAAGCGCCTTTAGTTAAGTCCTTCAAGATAAGCTTTTGTAAAGATGCTGTCAGGAAGTTTATCAAATGTTAAGTCAGAAACAATTTGCTGAGTGTTTTCGCCTTTATTCAATTCATCCTTAAGAATCATCTGTACAGCAACATAGCCTGCCGGTACTTTGGAATATTTTGGAACAAGAATTGTACGCATCAGTCTGTCTGAACCGGAAAAATCTTCTTCCTTAAGTGTAAGAGGAATATCTTTGCGGATGTAGTAAGTTGATTTTGCGTAAGAAGGTTCTGTTGTCTTAGCCTTAAGTGTAATTATGTAAACAGGAAATTTTCCAAGAGTTCCTTCTTTAAAAGACTCAACATCGTAATTCTTGCGCCATTTAGCTTTTCCCTGCTCAACATCATCAAGCTTTACGTCAGAGTCACCAAGCGCTTCTTTGATAGAAGTATGTGTAAACTTACGGCCAATCGGGTCGTATGCCCAGATATTGTCACCGTTGATTAGATAACCTACACCTTTGTCTGCTTCTGGAAAAAGCTGAACCATTGTCATAAGTTCGTCATCTACACGCTGGAATATTTTGTACTGAAGGTTTTCCTTTGGCTTACCAGGCTTTTCTACAACAAGCGAAATTGTTGCGGAATAATCTCCGTGGTAAGCAAGAACGTCTTCCGTTGACTCCATTATTTTGTATGCAGATTCAGCGTCTGCTGCACTAACCTGTGCAAAAAGTGAACCTGCTGTAAAAATAAGTGCTGATAAAAATAAAATTGTTTTTTTCACGAATATCTCCTAAATCCTTAGTTACAAAATATTATTTTACCGTACGAAGTGCAACTGCCGGGCTCATGGAAGCAGCCTGTTTTGCAGAAGACTTAACGGCAAATGTCGTAAGCAAAATAAGCAGAATATACTGAACAATAACTGAACCAAACGAAAGTGTAAACGTAAAGTGTCCATTGTGCAGGAAGAATGAAAGTGCTTCGTTCTGAATTGGAATCAAATGAATTACAAACATAACGATTGCAGCAAGAATCAATCCGGCAAGAGCACCAATTACGCAGAGAATTACGGCTTCTGTAGTAAATGTTTTTCCAGTATCCTTACCGCTCATTCCCAAAGCACGCATTGTACCAATTTCACGGATTCTTTCGTAAAGAACCATGCGGTATGTATTTGAAACGCCAACCATAACAATTAAAAGAATTACAACAAGAATTACAGTTGAAACAACGTGCACTGTGTTAAGGACTGTTTTAATTGCAGGAACTTCATCGTATAAAGTTTCTACAGCATATTTTGTTCCTTCCCAGGTAAAGTTTTTGGTATCCAACTGTTTTTCAATTCCCTTACCAATGTTGGTAGGATTTGTTTTCATAGCTTCAATTCTGCTTGTAACATTCAGACCGTCAGCGCGGATTTTGCTTTCAATAAGATTTGCAACTTTAGTCTGGTCATTCTTGTTTTCCAAAAAGATTGTAAATGTTGAATAACTGTCAGCCGGCATTTCAAGAAGTTCGTTTAATGTTTCAATATGAGTGTATGCCATCATTGAATTCATAAAGCTGTTTGATTTAATGATGGCAGCAATTGTAAAGTCGCCGACTGTATTCTGACCGTACATTGTTGTTGTAACAAGAATAATACTGTCACCAACCTGTACGTTCATTGATTCAGCAGTTTTGTCACAAATAACAATTGCGTGCGGGTCTGCCAAGTTTTCCCTGCTTCCTTCAACAATCTGGAATGATTCAGCAAGATGTGAATTTTCAAGATCGTATCCGTAAACCTGAAGCAGTGATTTCTTTCCTTCAAAAATTGCCTGACAGCTTGCCATTGAATACTGAGAAAAATATTTGTATTTAATGTTGCTGTTTTTAACAAGATTAACAATGTAATCCTTGTCGCGTACAATTGCTGCTGTCTTTGGCTTTGCACCTTCTTCTTCTGCAGGAA